>NZ_JBFARO010000004.1:0-216965 GCF_040677125.1 Actinomadura sp. NPDC049382 | reverse complement strand
GGGCGGCGCGCCGCAGGGCCGCGCGCCGGTGGGCGCGCGCGGGGGTGGTGGATCTCACGCGGTGACTCCTTCGGGGGCTCGCCCCGGCGCGCGCGGTGGCGCCCGCCGGGGCTCCGGAGTGGTGGGCGGGTTCGCCTCGGGAACGTTCGCATGCATTTCCGGGCAAGTCACCGGATAGTTCGCGACGCTAGGGAAGCCGTAGGGACGCCGTCCGCAACGCAAGGGGAATCCCTACCGGGGCGGGGATGGACTACCGGGTGAGGGTGGCCTCCGGCCCGTCGAGCCCGTCGAGCCCGGCGACCAGCGCGCCGAGTTGCGCGCGCGAGCGGATGCCGAGTTTGCGGTAGATGCGGGTGAGCGACGCCTCGACGGTCTTCACGCTGAGGAACAGCCGGGTCGCCACCTGCTGGTTGGTGGCGCCCTGCCCGACGAGCACCGCGATCCGCCGCTCGCCGTCGCTGAGCGCCGCGTGGCCGGGCGGCGGCGCGGGCCCGTCCCGGAGCCCGGTGTCCAGCCGCGCGAGCCGGTGCCGGGCGCGCTCCACCCAGGGCCGCGCCTCGCAGCGGACGAAGGTCTCCAGCGCCGCCGAGGCGGCCTCCCGGGCGGTGCTCACGCGCCGCCGGCCGCGTTCGACCCGGGCCAGTTCGAGGAGGCAGTGCCCGGCCTCCAGGGGCTGGCCGAGCCGCTCGAACAGCGCCGCCGTGCGGCGCAGCAGCGCGACGGCCGCGTCCGGTTCGCCGCGCGCGGCGAGCAGGCACGCCTCGGCGCGGTCCAGCCGCCCGGTGACGCCGATGCCGCGCGCCCGGTCGGCGACGGCGGCGCGGGTCGCGCGGATCACCTCCGCCGCCCGCTCGGTGTCGCCGAGGGCGACGAGCCCCTGCGCCAGGTCGCCGTGCCTGCGCAGGACGAGCGGCGACAGCGGCCCGCGCCCGTCGCCGAGCACGTCGATGCGCTCCAGCGCCTCGACGCCCTCGCGCACCTCCCCCAGCCGCATCCGCGCCACGCCCAGCACGTGCAGCAGGCGGCTCTGGAAGATGACGTCGTTCTCCTGCTCGGACGCCCGCAGCCCCCGTTCGGCGAGCGCCACCGCGCGCCGGACGCTGCCGCCGGCCAGTTCGGCCAGCGCGCCGTGGTACCAGGCGGGGCCCGGGCTGAGCGCGGCCTCCTCCGTGATGCGCATGGCCCGGTCGGCGAAGTCGAGCGCCTCCCTGCACCGGCCCGTGAGGACGGCGACCTCCGACAGGTTCCGCAGGACGTGCACGACCTCCTCCCCGGACCCGCGTTCGACGAGCGCGAGCATCCGCAGGAGGTCTTCACGGGCCTCGGCCAGCCGGTCCTCGAACACGGCGCAGTACGCGGCCAGGTAGCGCGGCGTCATGTGCAGTTGGCCGTCCAGGGGCGGCTCTGGGAGGCGCCGGGCGCGGCGCAGGTCGGTGGCGTAGTCGTCCCGTCCCTCGATGAGTGCGATGTTGGCCCGGATGGCGAGCACCTTGGCTTCGAGGGCCGTGTCGCCGGTCGCGCGTGCATGCGCCAGTGCCCCGTTCGCCTCATGCTCAGCGCGCGCGGGCGCACCGTTCACGAGCGCGCCGAGCGCCATGCGCAGCCGTAGCGGCCCGAGCAGCGCCGGGTCGCCGTCCGCGTCCACCAGGGCGGCGGCGAACACCTCGCCCATCTCGGCGAGGCCCTGCCCGGACAGGTCCAGCAGCGCGAGCCTGACCCGCACCCGCTGCGCGCGGGACGCGTCGGCGGCGAGCACCGCCTCGGCGGCCCGGTGCACCAGGTCGGGCAGGCCGCCGTTGGCGCCCGTCTCGGCCGCCGCGACCAGCCATTCCAGCCGCTCGGCGGCGGGCTCGGCCGGGGACCGGTCGGCGGCCAGCCGGTACAGCTCGGCGGCCATCCGGTGCGACCCCTGCCGGACGGCCCGCTCGGCGGCGGTGACCAGCGAATGGGCCAGCTCGGCGTCCGGGCCGGGGTCGGCGAGGGCGCGGTGCCGGGTCCGGCCCGCCGCGTCCGGCACGGCGGCGGCCAGGGCCCGGTGCACCCGCGCGAGGTGCGGCGCGCCGGCGGACTCGGCGAGGACGGTCCCGACGGCGGGCGGCGTGAACCGGATGCCGCCGCCCTCGGTGATGAGCAGCCCGAGCCCGGCCGCGAGCCGGACGTCCCGGACCGCCCCGGCGCGCCCGGCCCGGCACAGCAGGTCGGTCGTCGGCCGGATCGCGAGCGCCGCCGTCAGCAGCGTCTCGCGGGCCTCGGCGGGCAGCCGCGCCAGCCGCTCCTCGATCACCGACCGGACCCGCTGCGGCAGCGGCGCGGGCCGCCAGTGCCGCGGGATGCGGTCGGTGAACGCGCCGCCGAGCGCGAGCGCGAGGTAGGGGTTGCCGCCGGAGTCGGAGTGCAGCGTGTTCACCACCCGCACCGGCAGCCCGTAGCTGTCGAACATCTCGGCCAGCTCGTCCGGGCCGAGCGGCGGGACGGGCAGGTGGAGGGCGTCGGGCGCTGGAGCCCAGGGCGCGCCGCTCCCCTCGCCCGCGGCGAACCCGTCCGGCCAGCGCCCGGCGGCGACGGCGCGCACGCCCCGCGCCGCGAGCCGTCCCACCGCGTAGCGGACGGCGTCGGCCGACTCGGCGTCCAGCCACTGCGCGTCGTCGACGAGCAGGAGCACGGGGCGCTCCTCCGCGCACCGGGCGAGCAGCCCGCGGAACGACAGCCGGCAGGCCACATGGTCCGCGTCCGGATCGGGACGCGGGTGCGGGGCGGGCTCGGGCAGGCCGGTCAGCCGCTCGCGGGGCAGCGGGTCGGTGAGCGGGCCGGGCAGCTGGTCGAGCAGTTCCGCGAGCCCCGAGCAGGGCACCCACCGCTCCGTCTCGGTCCCGGCGGTCCGCAGCACCAGCTCGCCGCGCGCGGCCGCCGCGGCCCCGGCGGCCTCCAGCAGCGCCGTCTTGCCGATGCCGCTGGGGCCGGTCAGCACGACGCTGCCGTTCGCCGCGAGGCGGGACTCCAGGGCCGTGAGCAGTGCGGACCGCCCGGCCGGCGCGGGCGGCATCCCCTGGCGGACCACCGGCGGCGCGGCGCGGACGTCCATTGATCGCTCCCTTCAGGAGAAATCGGACGCCGCCTTGACGATAACCAGCGCGGGACCCCGTCACAACGCCGCCGTTCCACCCAGTGGCCCGTCCCGCCGGGGCGGCGGGACGGGCGGGCGGGGCCGGCTCAGCCGAACTGCTCGATGAACGGCGCCTTCTTGGTGGGCTCGGTGGCGGTGCCGGTGCTCACGACGGCGGCCGTGCCGGGGCGGGCGTCGGCGTCGGACGCCTGGACGGTGCCGGTGCGCGCCGGGCCCTCCAGGGTCGTCCAGGACGAGCCGTCGTAGTGCAGGTACCGGGTCTTGGCGCCGGTCGTGACGGGCAGCACGACCACGCCGCCCTGCCCGTCGGACGACATTCCCAGGCCGGTCGCGTTCAGCGGGATGTCGACGGTCGTCCAGGACGTGCCGTCGTAGTGCTGGACCGCGTTGGTGATCTGGGCGTTCTGCCGGACGCGCAGCACGTAGACGTTCGTCGGCGAGTCGGCGACGATGCGGTACAGGGTGCCCTGGAAGCCGAGGGCGCCGAGCGAGCCGGGGACGTCGATCCGCTCCCAGGACGTCCCGTCGAAGTGCATGACCAGCCCGGTCGCGGACGTCCCGGACTCGGCGGTCGTCCCGGCGAGCCAGACGTCGTCGGCGGCGCGCACGTCCACGGCCGTGACGGACGAGGAGGGCGGCAGCGGGACCTGCGGGTCGACCCACGCGCTGCCGGTCCAGCGGAGGACGGCGCTCGGGCCGCCGTTGAACTGGTTGAGCCCGGCGATGGAGTAGGCGGTGCCGTCGGGGGCGGCGGACACGGCGTTCGGGAAGCCCACGAGCGGATAGGAGACCTGGCTCCACGCGGTGCCGTTCCAGTACAGGCCGACCGTGCCGCCCAGGTTGTAGCCGATGACCCACGCCTTGGACGGCCCGGACACGGCCACGTCGACCGGCGTGAAGCCGACCGGGCTCTGCTGGGCGGTCCAGCCGGAGCCCGTCCAGCGGACGATCTTGGCCTCCGGGCCGAAGAGGTTGCCGGCGGCGCCGACGGCCCAGCCGGCGCCCCCGGCGCCGAAGTCGACCCGGTCGAGCGAGCCGTTGTAGGCCGTCGCTCCGGTGGCCGCGTCCGTCCAGCCGGCGGCGTGCGCGGGGGCGGCCGCCGCGACCGTCCCGGCGGCGCAGGCCAGGGCGGTGGCGACCGCCAGTGCCGCGTTGCGTCTCATGGGCTTCCTTTCAAGATCACAGCAAGCCCGGGTCAGCGTACGCGATCACTTACTCGACGCCGAGACAAACCCCGGCACCCGGCCGGAACAGGCCGTCCCCGGACACACGAGGCGCCCGGAACCACGGTGGGTTCCGGGCGCCTCGGCACGGGAGGGGCGGCTACTCGCCCTTCCAGTTCGGCTTGCGCTTCTCGGCGAACGCCGCCGGGCCCTCCTGGGCGTCCTTGGAGGTGAAGACCGGCAGGGTGATCTCCTGCTGCTTCTTCCACGCCTCCTCGGTCGTCCAGTCCGCGGACTCGACGATGACCTTCTTGGTCGCCGCGAGCGCCAGCGGCGCGTTCTCGGCGACCTTGAGGGCCAGCTCCTTGGCCGCGGCGAGCGCGCCGCCGGACTCGGCGAGCCGGTTGACGAACCCGAGCTCGGCCATCCGCTCCGCCGGGTACTTGTCGCCGGTGAGGGCGATCTCCATGGCGATGTGGTACGGGATGCGCTGCGGCAGCCGCAGCAGCCCGCCGCCCGCCGCCACCAGGCCGCGCTTCGGCTCGGGCAGCCCGAACTGGGCGTCCCGGGCCGCGACGATCATGTCGCAGGACAGCGCGACCTCGCAGCCGCCGGCCAGCGCGTAGCCCTCGATCGCGGCGATCATCGGCTTGGCCGGCGGGCGCTCGGTGAGGCCCGCGAACCCGCGTCCCTCGACGACGGGGTTGTCGCCGGTCAGGAAGCCCTTCAGGTCCATCCCGGCGCAGAACGTCCCGCCCGCGCCGGTGAGGATGCCGATGGACAGGTCCTTGCGGGACTCCAGCTCCTCGACGGCCGCCGCGATGCCCCGCGCCACCTCGCCGTTGACCGCGTTGCGGGCCTCCGGGCGGTTGATGGTGATGACGAGGACGGCGCCGTCTTCCTCCGTCAGAACAGCGTCGGTCATTCAGTGCCTCACTTGGGCTGGAAGCGGATGCCGCCGTCGAAGCGGATCGTCTCGCCGTTCATGTAGTCGTTCTCGATCAGGGACTTGACGAGGTGCGCGAACTCCGACGCCTTGCCCATCCGCTTCGGGAACGGGACGGGCGCGGCGAGCTTGGCCTTGAACGCCTCGGCCTGCTCGCCGGAGCCGTAGATCGGGGTGTCGATGATGCCCGGGCAGATGGTGTTGACCCGGACGCCGATCGCGGCGAGGTCGCGGGCCGCCGGCAGCGTCATGCCGATGATGCCGCCCTTGGACGCGGAGTAGGCGATCTGCCCGGTCTGGCCCTCGATGCCGGCGATGGACGCGGTGTTGATCACTACGCCGCGCAGGCCGTCGGCGTCGGCGGGCTCGGTCTTGGAGATGGCGGCGGCGCCGATCCGCATCAGGTTGAAGGTGCCGATCAGGTTGACCCGGATGACGGTCTCGTAGGAGGCCAGGTCGTGCGGGGAGCCGTCGCGGTTCACGGTCCGCGACGCCCAGCCGATCCCGGCGCTGTTGACGATGACGCGCAGCGGGGCGCCGGTGTCGACGGCGGCCTGGACGGCGGCCTGCACCTGCTCCTCGCTGGACACGTCGGTCTTGACGAAGACGCCGCCGACCTCGTCGGCGAGGGCCTTGCCCCTGTCCTCGTTCAGGTCGGCGACGACCACCTTGGCGCCTTCGGCGGCCAGCGCGCGGACGGTGGCCTCACCGAGGCCGCTCGCGCCACCGGATACGACGGCGGAAACTCCGTTCAGGTCCATAAGCGACACCTTACGTGAGGGACCGAATGTGGTTCGGGGTGATGCTATCCAGACGTCGGCGCGCGCTCCGCTCACACCCCGGCGGATCGCCGAGCGCGTTATTACTCACGGGTTACAATAGGGCCCGCGTTTGCTCCGCGCAGCTCCGGGCACCCGCGTCATGTGGACGGCGGGGTCGATCCCGGGAGGAACCGAGCATGAGCGAACGTCCGGCACAGAGCCAGTCCTACCCCGGCCGGACCGGGGAGATGGCACCCGAACCGCGCGACGAGATGCGCGACTACCTCGGCAGCGACCTGCTGCACGGGCGGCGCGCGCTGATCACCGGCGGCGACTCGGGGATCGGGCGCGCCACCGCGATCGCGTTCGCCAAGGAGGGCGCCGACGTCGCCATCACCTACCTGGAGGAGGACGACGACGCCCGGCACACCGCGAGCCTGGTCGAGGACGCGGGGCGGCGCTGCGTCATGCTCGGCGGCGACATGGCCGAGGAGCGGCACTGCCGCGAGGTCGTCGAGCACACCGTCCGGCAGCTCGGCGGGCTGGACGTGCTCGTCCTGCACCACGGCACCCAGACGCCGGTGAAGGACGTCCGTGAGATCGACGGCGAGCAGCTGCGCCGCACGTTCGAGGTGAACGTGTTCGCGGTGTTCTGGACGATCCAGGAGGCCCTCGACCACATGGGGCCAGGCTCGTCCATCATCATCACCGGCTCCATCAACGGGCTGCGCGGCAACAAGACGCTCATCGACTACTCCGCCAGCAAGGGCGCGGTCATGTCGCTCACCGCGAGCCTCGCCCAGAACCTGATGGACCGCGAGATCCGCGTCAACTGCGTCGCGCCGGGCCCGGTGTGGACGCCGCTGATCCCGGCGACGTTCGACGCTGAGCGCGTGGAGTCCTTCGGTAAGAACGCGCCCATGGGACGTGCCGCAGATCCCGATGAGATCGCGCCGTCCTACGTGTTCTTCGCTGCCAACCGCCAGTCGTCCTATTACACGGGGCAGACGCTCGTACCCGCCGGTGGGGAGATTCACCCGGGCTGATGGAGCTGCAACGTAGCGACCCTGGGGAACCCGGCTACGGACGGCGCAGAGCCGGCAAGGGCTTCGTGTACCTGGGACCGGACGGTCGTCCTCTGCAAGACCCCACTGAGAAGGCACGCATCCGATCGCTCGTCATACCGCCCGCCTGGAAGGACGTCTGGATCTGCCCAGAGCCGGACGGCCACATCCAAGCGATGGGCACCGACGCGGCAGGACGCCGCCAGTACCTCTACCACGAGGCATGGCGGGAGCAGCGCGACCAGGAGAAGCACGAGCACGTCCTGGAGCTGGCCGAGCGGCTGCCCAAGGTGCGGCACACGCTCGACGAGCACCTGACCGGGCGCGGCTACACCCGCGAGCGGGTGCTCGCCGCCGCCGTGCGGCTCATCGACCTCGGCTTCTTCCGCATCGGCGGCGAGTCGTACGCGGCGGAGAACGGCACGTTCGGGCTCGCGACCGTCCTGCGCGAGCACGTCACCTGCCGCCGCGACGAGGTGACGTTCGAGTACCCGGCCAAGGGCTCGAAGGACCTGTACCGCGCGGTCGCCGAGGAGAACGTGTGCAAGGTCGTCAGCGGCCTCAAGCGGCGCCCCGGCGACGACCCCGAGCTGCTCGCCTACCGGACGCGGGACGGCTGGCACGACGTCACCGCGTCCGACATCAACGACTTCGTCCGCGAGGTCACCGGCGGCGACTTCACCGCCAAGGACTTCCGCACCTGGCACGCCACCGTCCTCGCCGCGGTCGGCCTCGCGGTGTCGGTCCGCGCCGACGGCGGCGACGCCGCCCGCCGGCGCGCCATCGTCCGGGTCGTGAAGGAGGTCGCCGCCTACCTCGGCAACACCCCCGCCGTCGCGCGCGCCTCCTACATCGACCCGCGCGTCATCGAGCGCTACGAGGCCGGCGAGACGATCGCGCCCGCGCTCGGCCGGCTGGGCGTCGAGGCGTCGGTGGGCGAGCTGGCGACGCAGGGCCCGGTCGAGCAGGCCGTCCTCGACCTGCTGCGCCCGACCGCGTGACGGGGAGCGGTCGGACAGTGGGGCGGCGTCGGGCGGTGGGGCGGCCGGGAGATCACTCCCCTCCACGCGATCTCGCGGCCGTCCCACCGGCCCGTCTCCCAGGGGCGGACGTCACTCTCCTAGAGGCGAACGTCACCAGGCCGACACCCGTTCCCGGACGCGATGCGCATCCGCGGACTCCGGCGCCTCCAGGGAGTACACGGCGTAGGCGTGCTGCAGCACCGGCAGCGCCACGTTCCGCACCCGCATCCCGCCGGACGTGAGGCCCCGCTCCGTCCCCTTGTGCGCGTGGCCGTGCACGGCGAGGTCGACGCCCGCCGCGTCGATCGCCTCCCCCAGCAGGTAGCTGCCGAGGAACGGGTAGATCTCCAGCGGCTCCCCTTCGAGGGTGTCGGCGGACGGCGAGTAGTGCGTGAGCGCGACCGTGACGTCGGCGTCCAGCTCCGTGAGCGACAGGTGCAGCCGGTCGGCGAAGTCCTTGGTGTGCCGGATGAACGCCTTCATCTCCGGCTCGCCGAAGTCGCTGGCGCAGCGGCCCTCGAACCCGCCGCCGAACCCCTTGCCGCCCGCGATGCCGAGGGTCGTCCCGGTGCAGTCCAGCACCGTGCCGTCCCCTTCGAGGACGGTCACGCCCGCCTCCCGCAGCACGCCGGTGATCTCGTCCTCGGCGTCGGAGTGGTAGTCGTGGTTGCCGAGCACGGCGACCACCGGCAGCCCGAGGTCGCGCAGCACGCCCGCGGCGATCCGGCCCTCCTCGGCCGTGCCGTGCCGGGTCAGGTCGCCCGCGACCAGGAACACGTCCGCCTGGTCGGCGAGCGCGGCGAGGTGCGCCCGGTACTCCCCGGCCACCTCCGGCCCGACGTGCAGGTCCCCCGCGGCGGCGACACGGATCATGAGATCTGCTCCTCTCCGTCCGGCTCCGGCACCGCGACGACGTGCAGCTCGTTGCAGATCTCGCGGCCCTCGGCGGCCTCCCGCGCCGCCTCCTCGACGGCCCGGCGCCGCTCCTCGCTCACCACCTCGCCGCGCAGGTGCACGACGTCCCCGCGGACGTCCACCCGGATGCCGAGCTCGTACGCCTCCGCGGCGAGCCGCTCCTGGATGTGCGCGGCCAGGTATCCCGACATGTCGGCCATGGCCTGCCCCCTTCCGGTCACAGCGCCTCCCTCACAGCACGTCCTCCTCGATCACGCCCAGCCGGGCCAGCAGCGTCAGGAACGCGTACGCGTACGGCGACTCCGCGGTCTCCGCGGCGACCCGCCGCCAGTCCACCTGCTCCCGCAGCGCCCGGCCGACGTGCAGGAACCCGCTGAAGTCGCAGGCGGTCTCGGTGAACGCCAGCAGCCGCATGACCATCAGGTCGGTGGCCGGCAGGACCGGCATGAACACCGCGCCCACCGTCATCTCCGCGGCCCGGCCCAGCAGCTCGCCGTCCACCGGACGGCCGGACGGCGTGTGGATCAGGTCGATGACGTGCTCGCCGTCGTGGGCCTTCTCCAGCCAGTTCTCCGGGCTCTCCAGATGCGTCATGCCCGCGGCGGCGAGCGCGTCCAGCGCCGCCTGGACGTCCCGCTCCCGCAGCACGAAGTCGACGTCGTGCGTCGACACCGCCGCGCCGTGCGCGTACGCGGCGAAGCCGCCCGCGAGCGCGTACCCGACGCCGGCGTCGCGGAGGGCGGCCGCCGCGCGCTTCAGGGCGGTCAGCAGATCGTCCGCCACGCCGCCCAGGCCGGGCCCCGGTCCCGCGGTGCCGGACCCGCGCGTCGCGGCCTTCGGGTGCGTCTGCACGTCCCCCACGCGCTCCCCTGGTCGATTGCGCTCGCGGTGGCGGTACCCGGGGAGGCGCTGGTCATGCCTCTCCCGTCACCCGGCGGGGCGGTACCCGGCGGGCGGGGTGGGGGTCGTGCCCAGGCAGGTCGCGACGGGATCCTCGATCGAGCACCAGCCGGGCGCGCGCACCGGCACATACCCGGACGGGACGCCCCGGTGCGCGATGATCGAGCGGTAGGCGGGAACGGCGTCGGTCGGACGGCGCGCCAGGGTCGGGTCAGTCAGCGCGTCCACCGTATAGAGGCCGAACCGTGGCCGGTAACTGCCCCACTCGTAGTTGTCGGTGAGGCTCCAGTAGTTGTAGCCCATCATCTTCACGCCGTCGGCCATCGCACGCTGGATCCAGTAGATGTGGTCGCGGAGATGGTCCGTGCGCGTGTAGCCGTCCGGGCGCGGCTTGCCGTCGTCGGTCGGCATGCCGCTCTCGACCACGTAGACCGGTAGGTGCGGTAGGCGGCGCTGGTAGTTCTTCAGGACGTAGTACAGCCCCTCTGGTTCTGGGTCGATCTTCCAGAACTCGCCGGTGAGCGAGTGCACCGCGGTGAGGTTCTGCAGGTTCGCGCCGTAGTAGTAGTCGATGCCGATGAAGTCGAGCTTGTCGGTGACGTCGTTGAACATGGCCGCGTCGAAGATGCCGTTGAGGGCCGTCCCGTAGGCGACGTTGCTCGACACCAGGGCGCCCGGGTCGACCTTGTGGATCATGTCGTACGCGGCCCGGTGCGTCTTGATAAGGGCGTCGCGCATCTTCAGCATCTGCCCGAGGTCCATCGGGCGGGTGGTGAGCTCCTTGTAGATGTAGGCACTGGCCTCGTTGAAGGTGATCCAGATGACGCCCTGGCCCTTGTAGCGGTCGACGACGTAGCGGGCGTTGCGGAGCCAGTCGTCCCGCGTGCGGGGGTTGTCCCAAGCGCCCTGGTCGGCGACCCAGCCGGGATACACCCAGTGGTCGAGGGTGAGCATGGGCCGCATGCCGTTCGCCTTGATGCGGCGGACGAGGTCGTCGTAGTAGGCGAGCGCCTTCGGGTCGCGGTGGCCGCGGCGCGGTTCTACGCGGGCCCACTCGACGGACGTCCGGAAGACGTTCACACCGAGGCCCTTGGCGAGCTTCAGGTCGGACGGGTAGCGGTGCAGGAAGTCGACGGAGTCGCCGTAGGGGTCGGTGACGCCCGGCGCCTTGCGATCGGCATAGCGCGTCCAGTTGCTGTCGGGGAAGTGCCCCTCGCTTTGGAAGCCGGACGTGGACACGCCCCAGAGGAAGCCGGGCGGGAACTTCGCGGTCGGTGGACCGCTGTCGGCGAGGGCCGGCGGCGCCACCACGAGCCCGACGACCAGGACGAGACCTGACACCACACGGCCGAACACAGGGCTCCCTTCGCCGGGCGGAACCTGCCCTCTCCTTCGGACTACAGGCGGCCGGATCCGGTCCGTCAAGCCCTCGGCCGGGCCGGATCCGGTGCTCCCGTCCGTCCGCAACCGGCCACCCCGCCCCGCCGCGTCCGGCGGCCAAAAGGAGACATGAACCACATTTACCGATACGTGATACACGCCACAGACCATTACGGAGCGTCAGGGAGTTTTCCACAGAACGACATTCCACTTACCGGGCGACGCGCGGCGGGTCACCATGAAATGGATCTTCTTTCCGGGAAAGGTGACCTAGTTCACACTTACCCCACAGTGCTCGAAATCAGCGCAGGCCACGACAGGGGCGACCGCCCCTTTCCCAGCGCCCGCCCCCATCGGAATGACCGGAGTGATTTGCCATGCCGACCCGACTCTGCATACGTTCCTGCCGGTTCATGCGGCACTGCAGCCGCCCGGATAACAGAACACGCACCCGACGCGCGGCTCGCGGCCTGCACGGCCGCCTCCACGGGCCGGGCCCGGCCCCCCAGGCCGTCCGCCCGCGGACCCCCCGCTCGAAAGCCGCCGTCGGAAGCCGAATCCGTGCAGACGAGAGGCACGGAACCGGAAGCGGCCACCGTTTCCCGCATCCCGTCGAATGACGCGGCGGAATGGCCGCGGCATCCCGACCCGCAAGGAAAACCCTCGCGGTGACGGCTGCCCGGTAGGCATCACCCGCGAGATCTGGAGTCATTCTGCATACCCCCCGAAACCCCCTGAAGACCGGAATCACCACCGGCGGGCTCGCGCTCACCGCGACCGCGGCGCTCGGCGCGTCCGTCCTCACGGCCGGTCCCGCCGAGGCGGCGGCACCGCCGCGGCAGGCCGCGGTCGTGACCACGGCCGCGAAGGTCTCCGCACAGCAGTCCCGCGCCGCCAAACAGCGGCAGCGCGCGGCCTACGCCGTGAACTACGCGGCGAAGCAGATCGGCGACCCCTACCGCTACGGCGGCACGGGCCCCGGCTCCTGGGACTGCTCCGGCCTCGCCGGCGGCGCCTGGCGCAAGGCGGGCGTGAAACTGCCCCGCACCAGCCAGCAGATCTACCGCGCCGTCAAGAAGAAGGTCTCCTGGAAGGGCGCCGTGAAGGGCGACCTGCTGTTCTTCTACAGCGGCCGCACCCACATGGGCGTCTACGCGGGCCACGGCTACATGATCCATGCGCCCAGCTCCGGCAAGCGCGTCAAGAAGATCAAGCTGACCAAGTACTACAAGCGCAACTTCTCCGGCGCCGTCCGCCCGGGCCTCTAGCCCAGGCCGGCCCCGGCACCGCCAGGCCCCGCACGAGTCGCGACGTCCCCCGCGCGCACCGTGCGGGGCCTCCGGCGGTAAGGCCCCCGCCGGAGGGCTCAGCCGAGGGCTGGGTAGTCGGTGTAGCCGCGCCGGTCGCCGCCGTAGAAGGTCGAGCGGTCGGCCTCGTTGTAGGGGCCGCCGGCCGCGATGCGGGCGGGCAGGTCGGGGTTGGCGAGCCATAGCTCGCCGAACGCGATCGCGTCCGCCAAGCCCTCCCGCAGCGCCTCGGCGCCCTCCTCCGGCCGCGCGGGGAACGACGCCGGCGTCGGATGCGGGTTCAGGATCAGCGTCCCCGGCCACTCGGCCCGGATGCGGCGGGTCATGTCGCGGTTCAGCTCCTCCATGACGTGCAGGTACGCGAGGCCCAGCGGCGCGAGCCCTGCGACGAGGGCCGAGTACAGCTCTGGCGTGTCGCTCTCGCTGACACCGCTCGACGTGCCGCCGGGCGACACCCGGAGCCCGACCCGCTCCGGGCCGATCGCGTCCGCCGCCGCCCGCACGGCCTCGACCGCGAACCGGATCCGGTTCTCGACCGTCCCGCCGTAGGCGTCGGTCCGGACGTTGCTCCCGTCGGCGAGGAACTGCTGGATCAAATAGCCGTTCGCACCGTGCAACTCGACCCCGTCGAACCCGGCCGCGACCGCGTTGCGCGCGGCGGCGGCGAACTCCTCGACGGCCCGGCCGATGTCGTCCAGCGTCATCTCCCGAGGGACGGGGTGGTCGAGCATTCCGTCCGGCGTGTAGAGCTGATCGCCGCTCGCGATCGGCGACGGGCCCAGCGGGAGCCCGCCGTCCGGATACAGGACGGGGTGGCCGACACGCCCGGAGTGCATCAGCTGGGCGAAAATCGTCCCGCCCTCCTCGTGCACGGCGCCGGTCACCGCCCGCCACGCCGCCACCTGCTCGTCGGAGTGCAGGCCCGGCGTCAGGATGTACCCCTGGCCCCGGACGCTCGGCTGCGTCCCCTCGGTGATGATCAGCCCGGCGCCCGCGCGCTGCCGGTAGTACTCGGCGGTCAGCCCGGTGACGGTGCCGTCCGCGCCGGCGCGGCTGCGGGTCATCGGCGCCATCACGAGGCGGTTGCGCAGCTCCAGCTTCCCGGCCGACAGCGGCTCGAACAGTTCCCGCACGATGTCCTCCTCGGTTCGTTATCGCTGATCACGAACGTACGAACCGCCGGATACGGGGTGCATCCGTAGGCTTTCGGTATTCGGGCCCGTAGTTTGGACGCGTGCTCTACGGGCGGAACGACGAACAGGCGCGGCTCTCCGCGCTCCTCGACGGGGCGCGCGACCACCGGCGCAGCGCCGCGCTCGTCCTGCGCGGCGAGGCGGGCATCGGCAAGTCGGCGCTGCTCGCGGAGGCCGCCGCCGGGATGCCGCGGGTGCTGCGGGCGACCGGGGTCGAGGCGGAGTCCGGCATCGCGTTCGCCGGCCTGCACCAGCTGCTGTGGCCCGTCCGCGACCGGCTGGACGGCCTCCCGCCGGCCCCGGCCGCCGCGCTGCGGTCCGCGCTCCGCGAGACGTCCGCCGAACCGAGCCGCTTCGCCACCGGCCTCGCCGTGCTCACCCTGCTCGCCGACCTCGCCGAGGACGGCCCCGTGCTGTGCGTCGCCGACGACGCGCACTGGCTCGACACCGCGACCGTCGAGGCGCTGCTGTTCGCCGCGCGGCGGCTCGCCGCCGAGGGCGTCGTCATGCTGTTCGCCGCCCGCGACGACGCCTTCACCGGTACCGGCCTGCCCGAGCTGCGGCTCGGCCGGCTCGCCCGGGACGACGCCGAACGGCTGATCGCGCCGCGCGGGCTGGCCCCGGTCGTCCGGGAGCGGGTGCTGCGGGAGGCGGCCGGCAACCCGCTCGCGCTGCACGAGTTCGCCGCCGCCGACGAGCGTCCCCCCGAGACCACGCCGCTGCGCGTCGCCGACCGCGTCCTCGCCTCGTTCCAGGACCAGATCGCCCGGCTGCCGGAGAAGACCCGGCAGATGCTGCTGATCGCGGCGGCGGAGGGCCGCGGCCACATGCCGAGCCTGCTCGCGGCGGCCGGCACGTTCGGCACCGGCCTCGCCGACCTGGAGGCGGCCGAGCGCGCCCGCCTCGTCGCGGTCACCGGGCGCAGCATCGCGTTCCGGCACCCGCTGATCCGGGCGGCCGCGTACCAGGGCGCGACGGCGGCGCGGCGCGTCGCCGCGCACCGGGCGCTCGCCGAGTCCGCCACCGACCTCGACTGCCGGGCGCGGCACCGCGCGTCCGCCGCGCTGGCCCCGGACGAGGACGTCGCCGCCGACCTCCAGGAGGCCGCCGAGCGCGCCCGCGTCCGCGCCGGGCACGCGACGGCGGCGGCGCTCTACCGGCAGGCCGCCGACCTCACCCCCGGCCGGTCGGCCCGCGCGGCGCGGTTCGGCGCCGCCGCCGCGCTCACCCTCCAGGCGGGCCGGCTGGACGAGGCCGGCGACCTCGCCGTCCACGCCGAGAAGCTCGGCGCCGCCGACCTGGCCGCGCTCGCCCGCGTGCACGCCGCCGTCGAGTACGAGCGCGGCGACCCGCGCGCCGCGGCCCGCATGATGGTCGACCGCGCCGCCGGCGACGAGCGCGCCGAGATGCTGCGCACCGGCGCGGTGTACGGGTGGACGTCCGGCGAGCTGCACGCCGTCCGGCGCGCGTCCGAGCTGCTGCCCGGCGACCGGATGCTGCGCGGCCTCGCCCTGCTCGGGGACGGCGACTACGCGGGCGGCCTGCCGCCGCTCGCCGACGAGGTCACCGCGATACGCGACGGCGCCGGCGACCGGCTGCGCGGCGCCCAGCTCGCGCTGATCGCCGGCGCGGACGCGGCGGCGCTGGAACTGGCCGCCGCCGAGGCCGCGCACTGCCGCCGGCACGGCCTGGTCGGCGAACTGCCGGGCGTCCTGCAGATCCGTGCGCAGACGCAGATCGCGGCGGGCCGCCACGCGGACGCGGAGGCCACCGTCGCCGAGGCGGTCGCGCTGGCCCGCGACACCGGCCGCCCGCACCGCGAGGGCCGCCTCGGCGCCGTCCTCGCCCGGATCGCGGCGATCGAGGGCGACGAGGCCCGCCTCCACGAGCTGACCGCGTCCGCCCCGCCGGGCCTGGCCGACGCCGCGCTCGCCCTCCTCGACCTCGGGCTGGGCCGCTACGACGACGCGCTGCGGCGCCTCGACGAGATCGCGAACGGCCCGCACCGCCACGCCGACGTCTTGTCCGCCGCCGACCAGGTGGAGGCCGCCGTACGCGCGGGCGAGAACACCGTCGCGCAGGCAGCCCTCACCCGCTTCCGCACGTGGGCCGAGGCGAGCAAGCAGCCGTGGGCCCTCGCCGTGGCGCTGCACTGCGAGGCCCTGGTGACCGACAGCGAAGAACCGTACGTCGAGGCGATCCGGCTACATGAGCAGTCGTCGCGGCCGTTCGAGCGGGCCCGCACAGAACTCCTCTACGGCGAGCACCTCCGCCGCGCCCGCCGCCGCTCCGACGCACGCGTCCCGCTCCGCTCGGCGGCGTCCATCTTCGAACGCCTACACGCCACCCCCTGGCTGGACCGCGCGCGCGCCGAACTACGTGCCACCGGCGAATCCGGCACCGCCACCCCGACCGCCCCGGACCTCCTCGACCGCCTCACCCCGCAGGAACTCCAAGTAGTCCGCCTGGCGGCCGCGGGCACCAGCAGCCGGGAGATCGCCACCCAACTCTTCCTGAGCCCGCGCACGGTCGAGTACCACCTCTACAAGGCGTACCCGAAGCTCGGCATCTCGTCCCGCAAGGAACTCTCCCACCTGACCCTGGAGCCCGCCTGAACCCCGCCGCCTCCCTACAGAGCCTCCAAGCCCTCGCCCTAGGCGACGCCTTGGGCTCCCAGTTCTTCGTCCCCGCAAACCGCCCGGCCTTCGAGACGCAGACCCTTCCCCCTGCCCCATGGCAATGGACGGACGACACCGAGATGGCCGCCTCCATCCACCTCGTCCTCACCCGCCATGGCTCCATCGACCAGGACGCTCTAGCGCAGAGCTTCGCCGAGCAACACGACTTCGACCGCGGCTATGGCCCGTCCACAGGGCGCCTACTGCGGCTCATCCGGGAAGGCGGCGACTGGCGCATCCTCGCAAGAGAACCGTTCGGCGGCACCGGCTCCTGGGGAAACGGCGCCGCCATGCGCGTCGCGCCCCTGGGCGCTTGGTTCCTTGGCGACCCCGCTGAGGCGGCCCGCCAAGCCGTGCTCTCGGCCGAGGTCACGCACCCCCACCCCGAGGCAGTAGCGGGCGCCATCGCCGTGGCCGTCGCCGCGTCCATCGCGCCGACCGACCCACCGCCGGGCAGGTTCATCGACGAGATCCTCCGGCACGTCCCGCCCGGGACGGTTCGCAAGGGCATCGAAGAGGCTCGCCGTCTCCTCCCCCTCGGCGACCCGTCGACCGCAGCCGCGGTCCTCGGCAACGGCCAGCGGGTCGCCGCACACGACACGGTGCCGTTCACCCTCTGGGCCGCCGCGAAGCACCTGGGCGACTTCAAGGGCGCGTTCTGGACGACGGCCGCCGCCGGTGGGGACATTGACACGACCTGCGCGATCGTCGGCGGCATCATCGGAACGGCACCCCCCGACTGGCTCGCCCACTGCGAGCCACTACCGCCAGGGGCGCTATGACAACAGGGTCCGCTTGAGGAAGGCTTCTGTAAGCCGCCACGCCCTTTCAGCCGGCTCCGGCTGGTAGAACATCGGCGCCTTGCGGTTGTGGAACGCGTGCCCACCGTCCTCCTGGACGTGGATCTCGACGTTCTCCCGCCCCTCTGCGGCCCGCTCCACCTTCGCGACGTCCTCCCTGGGGATGTAGGCGTCGTCCCCACCGAAGTGGAACTGCACAGGGGCCTGTATGGCGTCGAGCTGGTCCAGAGCCCCAGGCACACCCGACCCGTAGAACGACACCAGGGCATCGACTTCCGCCTGAGCACCCAGCAGATAGGCGAGCGTCCCGCCGAAGCAGAACCCCAGCACGCCGACCTTGCCGACACCTGGCAGGCCCTTGAGGACGTCCAGCGCGGCCTTAGCGTCCGCTACGCCCTTCTCCCAGTCGAACTGGGAGACCATCGACATCCCCTTGGGGAGGGCCTCCTCGTTGTGGACCGTCGTCCAATTCGGCTCGATGCGCCAGAACATGTCGGGGGCCGCCACCACGAACCCGAGCGCCACCAGGTCCTCGGCGACGGCCTCCATGTACTCGCCCACGCCGAAGATCTCCTGGACGAGCAGAATCCCCGGACCGCGCTCTCCCCACACCCGCAGGTCGAACTCACCGTCCGCAACAACGACCTTCTCCGTCATGTCACCCGATGATGGCGTAAACCGCACTCGCATGGGCGACGGTCACCGAATCGACCGCCATGTCGATCTCCGCGAACGCCATCGTCCGCCCGAGCTTCGACAGCTCCGCCCGCACCAGCACGTCCTTCCCCTTCACGGCCCGCTGGAACGTCGTGCTGAGCTGCACGGTCGTCATCGGCACGAACCCGCCCTTAGCACCCGAGACCGCCAGCACCACCGCCGTGTCGGCCGCCGCCATCAGCGCCTGCCCGGACAGCGCGCCGCCCTCCCGCGCCAGCCGCTCCGACCACGGCAGCCGCAGCACCGCCGTCCCGTCCCCCACCTCCTCCGGTACGAGGCCGAGGTCCAGCACCCACGGCGCGAAATTGTCACGCAGGATCTCTTCGGGCTTCACCGTCATCCCGACATGATGCACGCTGAGGACATGCACGAGGAGATCTTCCTGCCCGCGACGTACGCCGCCGGGGTCCCTTACGCCGCCTTCGCCCGCCTGCGCCGCGAATCGCCGGTCGTCCGGATCCCCGAACCCGCCGTCGGCCCCTGGCCCGCCGGCCCCGGCTACTGGGCGGTCTTCCGGCACGCCGACGTCAAGCACGTCCTGCGCTCCCCGGACCTCTTCTCGTCCAACCTCGGCGCCACCCAGATCCGCGACCCCGACACGCCCGAGGACCTCGCGTTCGTCCGCGCGATGATGCTCAACCAGGACCCGCCCGACCACTCCCGCCTGCGCCGCATCGTCGCCGCCGCCTTCACCCCCCGCGCCGTCCGCGCCCTGGAGGAGACGATCGAGGCCCGCGCCCGCGCCCTCGTCGCCTCCGCCCTCGGCGAGGACACCGACTTCGTCGAACTCGCCGCCGACCTCCCCGTCTGGACGCTCGCCCACATCATGGGCGTCCCCGACTCCGACCGGCGGCTCCTCTACGACTGGGCGTCCCGCGTCATCGGCTACCAGGACGACGAGTACGCCGGCCTCTCCACCGCCGACGCGGCCACGATGACGCCGATGGCCCACAAGGCGATGCACTACCGCCCGACCACCACCACCCACCCGGACGGCCGTCCCATCAACCCGCGCTCCTACACGGCCCTCGCCGACATGTTCGCCTACGCCCACGCCCTCGCCGCCGAGAAGCGCTCGAACCCGTCCGGCGACATCATGTCCCGCATGCTGGAGGGCGGCCTCACCACCCACGAGTTCGAGAACATGTTCTTCCTCTTCGCCGTCGCCGGGAACGAGACCCTCCGCAACGGCATCCCCGGCGGCCTCCTCACCCTCCTGGAACACCCCGCCGAACTGGCCCGCCTCCGCGCCGACCCCGCCCTCCTCCCGTCCGCCGTCGAGGAGATGCTCCGCTACTGGCCTCCGGTGATGGACTTCCGCCGCACCGCCACGACATCTACCACCCTCTCCGGCCAGAAGATCGACGCGGGCGACAAGGTGGTCGTCTACCACGCCTCCGCCAACCGGGACGAAACCGTCTTCCCGTCCCCCGACCGCTTCGACATCGCCCGCACCCCCAACGACCACGTCAGCTTCGGCTTCGGCCCCCACTTCTGCCTGGGCGCCCACCTGGCCCGCACCCAGATGCGCGCCCTCTTCCGCGAGCTCCTCCCCCACGGCGTCACCCTCACCGGCACCCCCGTCCGCCTGGCCTCCAACTTCCAGAACGGCCTGAAGCACCTCCCCGTCCACCTGTCCCCCACCCTGTAACCCCGTCGCGAACCCCCCGCCGATCTCGGTACGCTTGCGGGACGGGTCGCTAGCTCAATTGGCAGAGCTCCGGACTTTTAATCCGTAGGTTGTGGGTTCGAGTCCCACGCGACCCACCACCCTGACCAGGGCAAACGCGAGATCGTCCCGGTTTGCCCGCCGCCCGATTCGCCCCGTTCCGTCCCTCTGTCTGCTCGATGTTTGCTCGCGGGCACGGATCGGGCCTGATCGCCCCCGTTTTCCAGCGATGTTCCCCGGCGCCGCCCGCCATCGTGTATGGGTGGCGGCACCCTGAGCTTCGAGGATCATTCCGCGGGCGGTATCACCGCTAGTCGCACGTCACGCCGATCCGAATGAGCTCGACGCCTCACCAGATTCCCCACTCACCCCCGGCGCCGCCACTAGACAGGCGCAGCGACCGTCCCATCTGTAGGAACACCCTCTTCGCAGCGCATCAACACGGCTCTCCAGCAAGGCAACGTTCGCCCGTATGCGAACAAGCACCTGGGTGGGTCTCGTCTGGCGTCGGGGATGCGTATATACAGTGATGACAGTCACGCTGACATCGAAGGGGCCCGGTGGAAGAGCACGATCAGGAAGTTCGGTTCAATCAGGCGATGGGAGCCAGGATCCGCGCTGCCCGCAAGGACGCCAATCTCGTCCAAGCCCAGCTTGCCCAGATGGTCGGGCTTTCTCGGGCGTCGATCACCAACATCGAAGCCGGCTCCCAGGCGCCACCCCCCTACAAGCTGGCCTTGATCGCCGATGTGTTGAGGGTCAGCGCCGCTGACCTGCTGCCTGTACTGGCTGAGCTTGGCGGAGTCGAGCCGGGGATGCCAGAGCACCTTGCGGAAGCCCTGGCCAGCGTGACATCTGCAGCCAGCGAGTTGGCGGGAGGCAGTCATGGCCAGAGCTGATGTCGCCGCACGCGAACTGCTCGACAAGGAGGGCATCGTGGAGCCCCCCGTGGACCCCTTCCGGATCGCCCAGGAACTACTCGGAGTCCTCCTAGTCCGGACAGAGATGAAGGACGACGTGTCCGGGATGCTCGTCCGCGAACCTACGCGTACCGTGATCGGGATCAACCAAGGTCATGCCGCTACCCGGCAGCGGTTCACCGTGGCGCACGAGATCGGGCATCTGCAGCTCCACAAGGGCCGTCCGTTGATCATGGACACGGACGTGCGGGTGAACCTCCGCGACAAGGTCTCCAGCATGGCGACCGACCGTGAGGAGATCGAGGCGAACCGGTTCGCCGCCGCTCTCCTGATTCCCGACTTCATGGTGCGGAGCGAGATCTCCGACCTGGGGTTCGAGAGCGCAGAAGAGCTGGTCACGAAACTTCGGCGTCGGTTCAAGGTAAGCCCCTCCGCCATGAACTTTCGCCTCGTGAACCTGGGCATCCTTCCGTACCCCGCGGATATCAGCTAGGCACGCTCTCGAAGCACTGGCCGGGGCACCGTCCCCGGCCAGCAACACGATCTAGACCCCAGGACAGTCAAACTAACCTCCAAAAAAGCCTTGACAGATTGTCCTCACGTTGATCACCCTTGGTCACAGGAGGCTTCGCAGCACCTACGGCCGCAGACACTTGCGTCCGTCCCTCGAAGCCCATGGCGCATCCGAGAC
This sequence comes from Actinomadura sp. NPDC049382, assembly GCF_040677125.1. NCBI lineage: Bacteria > Bacillati > Actinomycetota > Actinomycetes > Streptosporangiales > Thermomonosporaceae > Actinomadura > Actinomadura sp. NPDC049382. The sequence continues at coordinate 195,715 of NZ_JBFARO010000004.1, read as the reverse complement.
CGGTACTCCCGGGGATTGGAGGGCACAGTGCCCAAGGACGACGACCGCACCAGGCCGACCAACGTCACGATCGATGGGCGGCACTTCAAGGTGACCGACAGCACCCAAACCGCGGCGGCTCTCCTGCGCCTGGCCGGCCTCGACCCCAGCAGCTACGACCTGGCCGAGGTGCGGCACGGCCACGGCGAGCTCAAGCGCTACGACGATGTCGACAGTGTCCACATCAAGAACGGCGACAAGTTCGTCACGGTGCGTCAGTGCGCTGAGGTCGCCTGAGATGACCACCCTATCCAGCACCGGTGTCGACGCCTTCGTCCTCGGGCTGGAGCGCTGCGACCGGGAAGTCCGGCTCCTCCACGGAGTCGTGACCTTCCCGGTCGAGGTGCTCTCGGGCGCCCACGCCGGAACATCGGTCCAGACCGGCGTGAACACCGCGGAACTACACGGTTGGCCCCTCACCCCGCCGCACTGGATCCACCTTCCGGACGAGATCACGTTCGCCAGAACCACCACCAATCCTTCTCCGATCCCCGGATGGCTCGCCCACTCACGAGACGTCCGGTGGTGGGCCGCGACAGATGAGCCGGCTCAGGCGTGGATCGCCCATGTCCGTGGCGTTCTGGGAGCGAGTCGATGACACGGCCGCGGCGCTTCTCGGCAGCCATGCCGGGCACCGTCGACGACGCGCTTCGCTTGCATCTGCTCCGTGACGACGGCCAGGAGGACATCTGCCTGGTCACCTACGCGCCCTCCACCGGCGCCAGCCGTACATCAGCGCTGCTGAAGGAGGTCGTCCTACCAAAACCAGGCGAGCGATCCGTCCACGGCAACGCCTCCTTCACCGGGGACTACGTGGTTCGGGTAGCGAGCATCGCCGCAGCCCAGGGCCTGGGCATCGCGCTCGCCCATTCCCATCCTCATGGGTCTGGCTGGCAGCAGATGAGCGGGCCCGACGAGGATGCCGAACGCTCCTTCGCTCATCTGGCCCACGCGATCACAGGCCATGAACTGTTCGGTCTGACCGTTGCAGGCGATCACGCATGGTCCGCTCGCCGATGGAACGCGGACGCCCGCTGCACTGAGGCCGAAAGTGTCCGGGTGGTCGACTCGCACCTTCGCGTGACATGGAACGAGGCGCTGCGCCCCGTGCCGATGCCCCAAGACTCCCAGATCCGAACGATCTCCGGGTGGGGCGAGCAGATACAGGGACTACTCACCCGCCTCCGCGTCCTGGTCGTCGGAGCCGGGAGCATCGGTCACGACATCGCCATCCGCCTGGCCGCCACAGGGCTGCTTCACGTGGCCGTCATGGACTTCGACGACCTTGAGCGCGTCAACCTCGATCGAATGCCCACCGCGACATGGATCGATGTCGCGCTACGACGGGGCAAGGTCGAGCACGCCCTGCGGCAACTCCGGCTCGCGGCCACCGCCGGCCGGCCGGACCTGCACGGTTTCGAGGACAGCATCTGCGAAGACCTCGGCCAGCGCATCGCCCTCGACTACGACGTGATTTTCAGCTGCGTCGACCGGCCGTGGCCCCGAGCGGTCCTCAATCAGCTCGCCTACAGCGACCTCATCCCCGTGATCGATGGCGGAATCGCGATCGACCCCTTCGCCGACGGCAATGGCATGCGCAACGCCACCTGGCGCAGCCACGTCCTCAGGCCCGGCCGTCCCTGCATGGTGTGCACCCGCCAACTCAACCCCGCCGATGTGACGCTGGACCAGCAAGGGCTTCTTGAGGACCCCGAGTACATTCGACAGTCCGGACGGCAGAAACCGGCACGGCAGAATGTGGCCGCTCTCGCAATCAGCCCCGCCGCAAGTCAGCTGGCACAGTTCGTCAGCCTCGTTGTCGCTCCGGGTGGGCTCGGAGAACCGGGACCGCTCCAGTACGTGCTCTCAACCCACCAGCTCATCGCGCTGCCAACGTCCCTCAATCCTGAATGCTTCTTTGAGCGGACTACCGGGCTCGGGGACGCACGAGTCGAGTTGACCGGCGTTCATGAATCCGCCGAACGCACCCGCGCCGCGCGTCGACGTGCCCAGCGCTCGACCAGGATCCGCCTTGCCCGTGCCGGAGACCGACTCCTGACCTCGGCCCAACGCAAATGGACCGAGCTGACCTGCCCGGAATCGCGGCTCTAGCCAGCGCCTCGGCCAGGCTCTGCCTCGCCCGCGCAAGTAGCGGCACCGGGGACGCAGACGGCCCACGTGCGGTGATCGCCGCATATAAGAACTGGTCTCCGGCTGGCGTGATGTGCTCATCTGCGGTCACCCAGCCGGCCAAGCACATCACCTGCACCAGCGGCACTGCTTGTGCTGCGTGTCTTCATGGTGCGACGCCGACCCGCAGTGCGGTCCCGCCGTGGGGCCCGCCTTGCGGCGCGCACGATGCAGGTTCTGCAACGTCGACCACTCCCCCACGGGCTACCGGCGGCGCCCGCCGCAGCCCGGCCTAAGCCCGGCTCAGCCGATGCTGAGGGACGCGGCAAGATTGCTGGATGAGCGAGTTCCAGATCGTCCAGCCCAACACCTGGACCCCGCTGGTCGGTACGGATGTCGAGGTTCTGGTCGACGGTGTGGACCAGGGCGTGTCCGTGGATGCCGAGTTGTACCGCAACGACCGTGGCGAGCAACTGGTCGAGTTCTCCATCGCGGCACATGCCGACGCCAAGATTGTCGTCCGCGCCCCGAGGACAGACCTGGCGTGGCCTCAGGGATAGGCCGCGTCAGCAAATTGACCGCGTCTAGGCTCGCTGCGCTGGAGCGTCACGAGGTCATAGCACGATGGGGCTGTGGCGTTCGAGGAGGACGACGTCGCGCCATTGGCCGTGGAGGCGGCCGAGGCGTCGGCAGGTGCCGACGGTGCGGAAGCCGGCCTTGGCGTGGAGCCGGAGGCTGGGGATGTTCTCGGGGAGGATGCCGGTCTGGATGGTCAGTATGTCGTTGGCTTCGGTGGTGGCGATGAATACGGTCAGCAGCGCTCGCGGAGAGGGTGGATCACCACGCGTGTCGGCTGGCAGGGTCAACCGCCGAGGATGTGACTCCTAACGCCGCCATTTCGTGATTGAACCTGACGCGGAGGCGCCCCAAGGCCCTGGCAGAAGAACTAAGAGGAGTCACCTGTGTATGCCGGGTGCGGAGGGAATTCCTCGCCGCAAGCAAAGCATCGGACCACGGCCATGGGGCGTTCCAACGGCTGACCAGAGACCGCAGTCGAGCCTTCCACCTGGAATGAACCACAGCTTGGACAGGAGTGGGGAGTGAAGGTTTTCTCACACCGAAAGCAGTACCAGACTTCCACTCCATCACCCTTAGGGAGTGGTTCAGGGGCGGCCTCTCCAAGGTCTATATCTTGACCTCGCTCGCTATCGGGCACGGTGTCTGCGCTTCCGCACCGCAGGCAGTGGACACTATCGCTGATCATCGTTGAGTCGCCTCACATGCGTGGGAGTGTGGCCAGTGCTCAGCGCACCCTAAACCAGGGACGGCCACTGTTCCCCTCTGGGTGGCCATAGGCTGGGTAGAGGTAGTTATTTCGGAGCGAGAACCATGGTCGGCTGCCGCTTCCCTCTGGGTGGCCGTAGGCGGGGTAGAGCTTGTTGTTTCGGAGCGAGAACCATGGTCGGCCGCCGCTTCCGTCCGGGTGGCCGTAGGCCGGGTAGAGCTTGTTGTTTCGGAGCGAGAACCAGGGCCGTGAGCCGTTGCCTTGGGGATGACCATGGGTTGGGTACACGTACATGCAGTCGAGTGTGCCAGGAGGTACCGACAGCACTGCGGCCTTTTTCGCCGCTATGGCCATCGGGTGTGTTTATGAGCGCCAACCGACGATTCGCGCGCCATGTGGGCGTACGACCGCGTGGTGACGGGCAGTCCGATCCATTCGTCCGGTCTGTTCGCCCTGTCGTCCCTGACCCGGGCTTGTCCTGACCCGCCACCCTGAGCGGGAGGCGGTCATCACGACGACGTCAGCGCGCCATCGGCGGTACGTGTCTGCTTGCGCAGCAGGGTGAGGACGTGTCGGGCGTCGGCGGCGACTCCGCGCAGGGGGCCGAGGCGAACGAGCGCTGCCATTCCAGGCTGATGAATCCCAGCACCAACGATGTGAGAGTGGTCCGCGTGGAGCCGACAACAGCGCGCCTGATTGTGCGAGCGCCATCACTGTTGGTAGCCAAGCGTGGTGATCACTAACTCACCGTCCCGGCCGGAAGCGCGGGTGCCGCCTGAACTCGATGAGCCGTGGCGTGTCCGTCCGCGCCGCCGGCACCGGCGCCCTCGCGACCGCCGCCGCTGGGCGGCACCTATGGTCAGCGCTGGGCTGGCCGTCCTTGGCGCCGTTGCCGTCTTCCATTTCGCGGGGGCGTCCGGGGCAGCCCCATCGTCTCCGCTGCCCAGGACAGATGCGACGACCCTGAACTACCGGGGGAGCCCGTCCCTCACCAAACGGGCCGCCACACCCGAAGGCGGACGTTCTCCGAGCCGTACCTGGCGTGATCACAATCGTCCGAGTCGCGAGGACGAGGCCAATGCGGCATCGGCGGAGGCCGTACCCGGCAACCGCCGGGTACAGCCTCCGCGTCCACGCAGCAGTACGGTCACACCCCAGGACAGAGCCCGGCGCCCGCGGACGGTGGAGCCGCCGCGGGCGCGTCGGGTGCCGGGTTGGGTTCGGGCCGAGTGCCGACGCCGCTTCCCGCATGACAGGACCCGCCAAGCTGCGTGTGTCGCAGTGCTGCGCGGCTATTTCGGCCGGTGAACCGTCCGGGACGTTAGGACACCTGGGCTTCGGTGTCGGAGTCCGGGCCGTCGGCATTGTGGGTTTCGCTCTGCCCGGCGTCAGGGCTTGGGTTTGCGTCGCCGTTGGGCTGGGCGTGTCCGGGCAGCGGGGTGATGGTGGCGCTGGATGGTTCGGGCGGGTGGCTGGCCGGGTGGTGGGCGTTGTGGATGAGGGCGGCGGCGTCTTCGGCGGCTTGGCGGCCCAGTTGCGGTAGGACGCTGGTGTAGATGTCGGAGGCGATCGCGATTGAGGAGAGCCGCAGGGTCTCCTGGACGACCTTCATGTCGTATCCGGCGGCCAGCAGGAAGGTGGCGGCGCCGTGCCGCAGGTCGTGCAGCCGGATCGGTGGTAGCCCGGCCTCCATGGACAGCCGTTCGAACTGGTCGGTGACGTCGTTGGGGTCGACCGGCTGGCCGGTGGGCGTGGTGAAGACGAATCCGGTCTCGGTCCAGGCGTCGCCGGCGGCGAGGCGTTCGGTGTTCTGCCGCGTCTTGTGGGCGCGTAGTTCCTTGATGGTGGTGGAGTCCAGGCTGATGGTGGCCTCCCCGGCGTCGGACTTGGGTTTGCCTTCGAAGGTGTCGGGGCCGATCTGGGTGATCTGCCACCGGATCGCCGCCGTCCCGCCTCGCAGGTCCAGGTCGGACCAGCGCAGGCCGCATGACTCGCCGCGGCGCAGGCCCCGGCAGGCGATCAGATGGAACTGTGCGTACAGGCGGTGGCCGCGTGCCCGCTGCAGGAACTGCTTGGTCAGGGCGGGGGTCCACACCATGACCTTGGACGGGCGCGGGGCGCCGATGTAGGCGTCCAGCCGGTTGATCCGGTCCCCGATCCGTTTGTGCGGTTCCAGCCGCGCCTGACGTCTACGGCGCGCGTTCATCGTCTCGGTGTGCAGGGCGAAGGCCTGCTCCCATTCGGCGATGCGCTCGTCGGTCCACACCAGGGCCTTGGGTGCCTTGCCGGAGGGCAGTTCGACCAGGGAGGCGACGTTGATCTCGATGAGGCGTTGCTTGATGGCCTTGTTCAGCGCGGACCGCAGGGTCGCGCGGATGCGCTGCTTGGTGGCCGGGCCGACCACGCGCCGTCCCTTGACCTTGGCGCGCAGTCTGGGGTCTGCGGATTCGCGGGCAGTGGTGATCTGCTCGTTGAGTTCGTCGATGGCGTCGAAGATCCGGTCGACGTCGGTGACGCGGAGCCGTTCCAGCAGGATGTGCCCGAGGTGGGGTTTGAGGTACAGCTCGATGTGGCTGGCGTAGGAGCGGCGGGTGCCTTCGCGCAGGTTCCGGCGTCCGGCCAGCCAGGTCTCCAGGTACTCCCCTACGGTGATCGCTCGGCTCAGGTCCTGCCCGGTGCGGACTTTGCGGCGCACCTCGTTGGGGTCGGGCAGCGCCTTGGTGGCGCGGACGGTGGTGACGATCAGGTCGGCGATCTGCACGCGGGCCGTGTCATCGGTGGCGATGGCCAGCAGTTCCTTGGCGCGGTTCAGCTCGGCGTCGGCGGTGTCCTGGGTGGTGAACCCGCCCCGGCGCAGCGGGCTGCGCCGGGCCCCGGCGGCGGTGGGCGGGAGTTCGAGCTGGTAGTTCCAGGAGCCGTGGGTGCTGCTCCAGCGGCCCTTGCCGCGCCGCAGTTTCGGACATTTCTTGCCGAGCAGTCTGCCGTCCTGGTCGCGGCATCCGCAGGTTTTGAACGTGCTTCCCTTGGCGGCCATTCAGCCTTCCTTCTCGTCGCTGGGAGGCTGCCCGCCGGTCGTGCCCGGGTCGCCGATCGCGGGCGTCTGCGGGCTGAGGCCCAGGGCGGTCTGCAGGTCGGCGGTGGACACCCGGTAGTTGCAGCCGACCTGCAGCACCCGGCAGGGGAAGTCCCCAGTGCGGGCGAGCTGGTAGGCCTTGGTGCGTCCGATGCCGAACGCGCGTCCGGCGGTGACCAGGTCGATGGTGACGGGCAGCGAACGGAGTTCCGCTGGAGTCAGCCCGGGCTTCACCGCGCACCCCCGGCAACCGGCGCCGCCCCACGCAGGCCGTGAGGCTTGCATGGGCGAGTGCGGGCGGTGCGGGTGTCACGGGCCTCCTCCAGCGGGTCAGAACCGCTCCGGCCACCGGACGGGCGGCGCCTGCCGCGCGGGCGGGCGGGTCCGGCCGGTGCGGAGCGCCCGTATCGACGCTCGCCTTCTCCCCGCCGGTCAAGCCCGCGGCTGACCGGGCCGGTCTCCTGCACGGTCGTGACGGGTGGCGCGATGAGCTGGGGGCGGCCTGCCGGGACGGCCAGGTGCCAGGCGTCGCCGCATCGGTAGGCGCGCAGCCGGGTGCCGGGAGCGGCGATGCGGGCGGCGTGCCGGGCGGTGCGGCGGGTGAGGTAGCGGGCGCGTCCGCACCGCCCGCACAGGCCGAGCTGGAGGCTGGCCAGCATCTCCAGGACCCGGTTCCGCCCTGCTGGCTTGTGGTGCCGGTGGTCGGTCATCGGGCCGCCTCCGGCAGGTCGCTGGCGCGTTGGAACAGGAGCAGGTCTTCGTGGGCGGTGGCGCAGGCGGGGATGCCGCGGTCGCGGGCGCGGCGGGTCTCCAGCATCTGGAAGAACGAGGCCCGGTTGACCAGCCCCCCGTCGCGCAGACCGGCGAGCAGGGCGGCGTACCGGCCGACCAAGGTGAGGCCGTGGCCTTGGGCGGTGTCGATGACCTGGCCGGGCAGGTCGATCAGCTCCCCTTTGACCCGGATCGGCCGGACGGTTATGGCGATCAAACCGCCGGGGCGCAGCAGGGTAGCGCTGCCGGCGAGGATGCGGCCGAAGGCGTCCAGGAGGCCGGGCAGGGGCTGGTGGGCGAGGTTGCCGCGGTCGGTGGAGTAGCGGTGGTGGCGCTTGTCGATCTTTCCGCCGCCGTTGTCGCGGCCGGAGCGGATGTGCCCGTGGGTGTGTGAACCATAGGGCGGTGAGGTGAGCACCAGCGCCGCTCTCCCCTCCAGGGCGCGGTAGAGGGTGGCGATGTTGCGGGCGTCCCCGCACACCAGCTGCGGCGTGCCAGCGGCTCCCTGAGCGTGGGCGTGCCGCAGGTTGCCCACAGTGAGGTGCACGAAGTCGGGCTCGTACTCCACACCGGCGGCGTCACGGCCCAGGTGGATGGCCTCGACCAGCGTGGTGCCGATCCCGCACATCGGGTCGACCACCAGGTCTCCGGGACGGGTGAAGGCTTCGATGACGGTGGCGGCGATCGCGGGCAGCATCTTGCCGGGGTGGCGTATCGACTCGGGCGTGTAGCGGCCGTGGCGCTGCAGCCGGGAGGGCCGCTGCCCCGTCACCAGTACTGATGCGAGTCTCGCCGTGGCGGTGGAGGCGTTATGGTTCATCGGGCGCTCCCCTTCTCCCAGGCCTGGGGTTTGGTGAACAGGCACAGGTCGGCGTGGACGCTGACCAGGGGCGGCAGCGCCCGGGAGCGGGCGTCGCGGAGGTGGGCCAGGTCGGCCGGCCCGGCCTGGACGACCAGGGCATCTCCATCGACCGGGACGCGAAGCGCGATGACGTGTTGGACGTACTGGAAGCCCAGTCCCTGGGCGTGGCGGATGATGCGCGGCGCAGGGTCGATGAGGCGCCCGCCCTGGCGGCGGGCGGTGGTGGTGATGGCCAGGACCCCGCCCGGCCGCAGTAGCTTCCACGCCGAGGCCAGGAACAGGCCCAGTTGCTCGCTGGTGAGCATCCACAGGTCCGCCCGGCACGCCGGGCAGCCGCGCTCGCCCACCCTGCGCGGCGGCTGGCCGCCGGTCTCATACGGGGGCGGTGCGGCGACGACCAAGGCGACGTCGCCGAGGTGGTCGGCCAGACCGCGGGCCATCTGGTCCGGGCGGGCCGGCCGCATCTGAACCTGCGCCAACTGGTCTTGGGTCAGGCCAGCGCGCAGCCGGGTTCCGATGTGCTGGGCGAGCGGGAAGTGCGGGACTAGCGCGATACCGCGGCGACCGAGGTCGGCGGCGGCGACCAGGGTGGCCTCACTGGTGGTGAAGCCCTCGGCGACCAGGTCGCCTTCGCCGGTGCAGGTGCCGATCAGGTGTCGGGCCAGTTCCCGGCCGACCGCCTGCCGGTGCGGCAGGCAGATCTGCGTGGCGGACCGGGTGGCCTGCGCGCGGGCGTGCTCAGCGCCTGAATCGGCTCGGCTGCCCGCGTTGGAGGACGCCGAGTCGGTGGTGTCGGAGCACAGCCAGACGGTCAGCGGCACCATCCGGCGCTGGACGCCGCCGGCGGGTCCGGTGGGTGAGTTGTTCGGATTGGGCGGTGTGCGGTTCATCTGCTGGGTGACCCGAGACGGCCACCCGATCCCCGTTGCAGCAATGAAGAACCGCCGGACGATCCGGTTTTCACCCACGCCGGTGGTCACCTTTTAACCAAGGCGGGCCGAGCCGTTCCTTACCAGCTGTATGTCCGCCGCCACCCGGCTGAGAGAACCACCGGGCGCCTTCCGACCGGGGTTCGGCGTGTTCCCGAGGTCGGCGCTGGCGGCGCGAGGCGCTTCAAAGGTTGGTCAAGACCGTCGATGGCCGGGTGAATTCGGGCCGGTGTCGCGGTGCTTCACGGGTGCCTGTCGAGATCACCGGCGCTTGGCGCAGTTGGAAGGGCGGACGGCTTCGAGCCCGGTCCCCGCCGCATCATCCCGTCATCTCGTGTTCCTTCAAGGAGGACACCCGCAGCCTCTTTTGGCCGCGCCGGTGCCGGTGGTCTCGATGGCAGCCCGTACCCGTTTCCCACCTCGTGTTCGGAGACACTGCCATGCGCGATCACGCACGCCAGCACACCCGCCGCCCCTGCTGCACTCGGGAAGGCCACGGGCCGACCACGGACACCTCCCAGCGATCCGCTGCTGCGGACCGCACCACCCGCCGACGGCCCAGCCGACGCCGGGTCTTGACCGCTTCGCTGCTGTGGACGGGCGGGTGCGTGGCCGCCTCCCTGCTGGTGCCCGGTGTCGCCGAGGCCGGCACGGGCCTGGCCGCGGCCGCCTCGCTGGACGAGGTGATCACCAACCTGCGGAACGTGATCGTCGGTCTGCTAGTGGGGTTGGCGACGCTCTTCGCCACGATCGGCGGAGTCCGCTACATCCTGGCCGGGGGTGACCCGGGTGAGGTGGAGGCGGCCAAGAAGACACTGCGGTACGCGGCGATCGGGTACTCGGTGGCGGTGCTGGCTCCGGTGCTGGTCAAGCTGCTGCAGAGCATCGTGGGCACACCCTCGTGACTCCCGATACAGCCCTGAGTCGGCGAACCCTGCGAATGGCTGGCCTCGCGCCACCGGCCGGCGCCGCCGCCAAGGTCGCCGTGCTCGTGGTGCTGGCGGCCGGGGCCTGGCTCTGCGTGTCAGCGCTCCCAGTGAGGGCTGTGGCCGATCCTGCGCCGAGTCCGTCTCCTGGTGCGCCTGCGCAGACCCCGCCGGTTGCGCCTCCGGCGGCGCCAGCATCGCCCTCACCGACATCACCCTCGCCAATGCCAGCCCCGTCTTCACCGTCTCCGTCGCCGGGGTCCTCGCCCACGCCGGCAGCACCGGGCGGGCAGGGCACCAGCGGTGAGGACGGGTGCGGATTCGCTGATGTGAGTTGTATGGCCAAGCGTGCGGTGAACGGCTGGTTCACCGACCTGGTGTCCTCGGCTGCCAAGCCGGTCTTCGGGTTGCTGCGCGACACGGTGCTGGGCACGCCGGAAGTGGACTCAGCGGAGATGGCGCGGGCGCGGGACCTGTGGGGCGTGTCGCAGACGATCGCCAACACCTGCTACGTGCTGCTCATCACCGCCGGCGGGGTGTGGTTGATGGCCGGACACAGCCTGCCCGGCGCCGAACTCACCCCCGGGCAACTCGCGGTACGGATCGTGGGGGCGTTCCTGGCCTCCAACCTCAGCCTGGTCCTGATCGGATACGGGGTCGGGTTCGCCAACGGGCTGGCGGGGGCGTTCCTGGACGCGGGCGCCGAATCGGTTGATCCGAGTGTGGTCGCCGATGTGGTGGCCGGTTTCGTGGCGGCGAATCTGGTGCCGGGGCAGCCGTTCACCGCGTTCCTGGGGCTGGGCGTGGTGGTGATGGCGCTGTGCGTGGCGTTCATCTACATCATCCGGCTGGCGATCACGATGGTGCTGATCGCCGCGGCCCCTTTGGCGTTGATGTTCCACGCCCTGCCGGTGACGGACGGGCTGGCTCGGCTGTGGTGGCGCGGGATCAGCGGGATCTTGGCGATCCAGGTGTGCCAGTCGCTGGTGCTGGCGACCGCGTTCCGGCTGATGTTCTCCGAAACCGACGACAGCGGCGACCATCTCCTCGGTATCCCGTCGCATAACGACGTGACCGATCTGCTGCTGGCGGCGTGCCTGCTGTGGGTGATGTTGCGGATCCCGTCCTGGGTGGCGCGCACCATCTGGCGTCCGGCGCAGCCGCGCATGCTCGGCGGTCTGCTGCGCAGCCTGATCCTCTACCGGGGGCTTGGCGCTCTGTTCGGCAACCGGCGCCGCGTCGTCGCCCCGATACGGCGCCAGCACCCGCCTCCCGTACCACCGCCCCCGCCTGTGCCGCCGAGGCGGCTGGAGCTGCCGGCGACGCGTCATCGGCTGGCGCTGCCCGCCGGGCCACCGCCGCCGACTGAACCGCCCTCGCCCGGTTCTCCCGTCGACCCTGCTGGCCCGGAATCGGGTCCTGTTCCCAGAGGTGGACGTTCGATGCAACTCGCGCTCCCGATCCCGGCGCGGCCTCGGAGACGGCGGCCGGTGCAGCTTGCGCTGCCCATCCCGGCAACGCGCACGCCTCCGCCAACACGCTTCAGGCCGACTGGAGAACCGGCGCGGCCTCGTCCGCGGTCGGGGCAGTTGATGTTGCCGGGGATGCCGCGGCGGCCGGTGCCGCACCGGCAGCTGACCTTGTGGACCGAGCCGCCCAAACGCAGGAGGCGCAGATGAACAGCCACTCGCATGAGCAGCCGATGAGTGTGAAGATCCCCGCTGACGTCGACCAGCCCGACAAGATCCTCTACGGGCTGACCGCTCGGCAGCTGGCCATCCTTGGTTGCACCGCCGCCGGCGTGTTGTGGTTGCTGCTCACCTTCCAGGCGCTGGTGCCGTTCCCAGTCCTGGTGGCGGTGATGATCCCCGTCGCGGCAGGCGGGGTCGTGCTGGCCGCCGCCCGCCGGGACGGTATGACCCTGGACCGCTACCTGGTCACCGCTCTCGCCCACCTGCGCGCGCCGAAGGCACGAGTCACCACCGAAAGTGCGGTGCAGGCGCCGCCGTCGTGGTGCCGGATGCGGGGACGGCTGCCCGCCCCACTGCGGCTCCCGGTCCGGGCCGTCCGCCAGGACGGCGCCATGGAACTGACCGGCGGCGGGGTGGCGGCGATGGTGCGGGCCGGAACGGTGGCGTTCGGGCTCCGCACGCCGGGTGAGCAGGCGGGCCTGGTCGCCGGATTCGGGCGGTGGCTCAACTCGCTGGACACCCCCGTGCAAATCCTGGTCCAGGCCCGCCCGGTCGACCTGACAGGCCTGGCCGACCACATCACCGAGCACGCGCCCGGCCTGCCTGATCCGGCGCTGGAGCAGGCGGCCGGCGAGCATGCCGCATTCCTGTCCGAGGTCGGCGCCGCCCACGGCCTACTGGTCCGGCACGTCCTGATCGTGTTCACCACCACCCCGGCCGCGTCCGCCTCCGCACCGTGGGGCAAGGGCCGGCAGCGGATCGGGCGAGACGCCGGCGCCGCGGTAGTGGTGCGGCGAGCCGCCGAGGCGGTGCAGTCGCTCGCCGCGCTCGGTGTCGCGGCCGATGTGCTCGACAGCCGGTCCTGCGTCGCGGCACTGGCCGAGTCGCTGTCCCCAGGCGAGCCCCGGCCTGTGGATATCGCTGCACCGGACGAACTCATCACCGTGGGGCAGGAGGCATGATGCGCAAGATCGTTGCCCGTGTTCAGGGGCTCAATGGCGCCGGTCGAGACCAAAGGACCGATGGTGATTTGTCGGGCATGTTCGGGCCGTCGGGACTGCGGGTGCGGGCGCGGTCGGTGGAGTTGCCGGGCGGGGTGTGCGCCTCGTTCGCAGTGACCGGGTATCCGCGGGAGGTCGGCGCGGGCTGGCTGGAGCCGCTGCTGACCTACCCCGGCCGCCTCGACGTGTCCTTGCACGTTGAGCCGGTACCGCCGCTGGTGGCCGCGCAGCGGCTGCGCCGCCAACTCGCCCGGCTCGAATCGTCGTCCCGCGCCAACGCCCAGCACGGCGGGCTGGCCGACTTCGCGGCAGAGGCCGCCGCCGACGACGCCGCCGAACTCGCCTCCTCCCTCGCCCGAGGCCACGGCCGACTCTTCCGGGTCGGGCTGTACCTGACCGTCCACGCCGAAGACGACGCAGAGCTCGACGCGGAGGTACAGCGGGTGCGGGCACTGGCGGCATCGCTGCTGCTGGACGCCCAGCCCACCACCTTCCGCGCCCTGCAGGGCTGGACCACCACCCTCCCCCTCGCCCATGACAGTGTGCGGGCGCGGCGGGTGTTCGACACCGCCGCGCTTGCCGCCGCGTTCCCCTTCACCTCACCCGACCTGCAGCCGGTGCTGGGTGACACTCCGGTGCTGTACGGGCTGAACGCCTACTCGGCAGGGGTGGTGGTGTGGGACCGGTTCGCCCAGGACAACTACAACTCCGTCACCCTCGCCCGCTCCGGGGCCGGCAAGTCCTACTTCACCAAACTCGAGACCCTCCGCCTGCTCTACCAAGGCGTCCACGTCGCCGTCATCGACCCCGAAGACGAATACCAGCGCCTTGCCTGCGCGGTCGGCGGCACCCACATCCCGCTGGGCGCGCCCGGCGTGTGCTTCAACCCCTTCGACCTGCCCGAAGGGCAAGGCGAGGACACTCTGATCCGGCGGGCCCTGTTCGTCCACACGCTGATCGGGGCGATGCTCGGCGAACCGCTGGCCCCGGCGGCGCGGGCGGTGCTGGACCGGGCCGTGCTCGCCGCCTACAAGGCGGCCGGGATCACCTCCGACCCGCGCACCTGGAAGCGCCGCGCCCCGCTGCTGGCCGACCTGACCGACGAACTCGACCGCGCCGGCACCGATGGCTCGGCCGAGGCGGCCGATCTGTCGGCACGGCTCGCGCCGTACGTCACCGGGTCCTACCGGGGCCTGTTCGCCGGGCCGACCACCACCCGCCCCGGCGGGCACCTGGTGGTGTTCTCGCTGCGGGACCTGCCCGAGGAGACCCGCCCCGTCGGGATGCTCCTGGCCCTGGACGCGATCTGGCGGCAAGTCGCCGACCCGGCCGACCGGCGCCGCCGCCTGGTCGTGGTGGACGAGGCGTGGATGCTCATGCGTGAGGACGAGGGCGCCCGGTTCCTATACCGGCTGGCCAAGTCCGCCCGCAAGCACTGGGCGGGCCTGGCGGTGGTCACCCAGGACGCCGGAGACCTGCTCGGCTCGGATCTGGGGCGGGCGGTGATCACCAACTCCGCCACCCAGATCCTGCTCCGCCAAGCACCCCAGGCCATCGACCAGATCGCCGACGCTTTCGACCTCACCGACGGCGAGAAGACCTTCCTACTCGCGGCCGATCGCGGTCACGGCCTGCTGTGCGGAACCGGCGCCGGATCCGACAGGGCCGCCTTCACCGCCATCGCCAGCGGCCACGAGCACCAACTCGTCACCACCGACCCGGCTGAACTCGCAGAACTCGGCGGCGGCCGTGCCCAGCACGACACGGTCACCGCAGCCACGGACACGGAGGCCGGCCACCGATGACCTGCACACCCCTGCTCCAGGACCCCGTTCTGCTCCACGACTCGAGCGGCGGCACGGGCCTGTACGGGCTGCTGTCCGACCTCGGTCACGCCCCGCACCGGCTCATCGACGCCGCCACGGAGTACGGGCCCGTTGCCGTGCTGAGTGTTCTCGGTGCGGCCGCCGCGTGGGCGAGTGTCCGGTGGGTGCTGTGGGACTGGCGCAACAGCCGGCTCGCCCCGGGCGCCCGGTTGATCGAGGTGGCGGTGCCGCCGAAGGTGGAGCCGGCCAGCGCCGCCGCCTGGTGGGCCCGCCTCATCGGCCTCACCCACCCTGCCTGGAAGCGGCTGGTCTTTGGGCAGCCGCACCTGGCCTTCGAATACCGCGCCGATCACAACGGCGTCCGCTTCCACATCTGGGTGCCCGGCACCATCCCGCCGGGGATAGTCGAGAAGACCGTCCGAGCGTCCTGGCCCGGCGCCACCCTCACTACTCACCCCGCCACACCACCCCTCCCCCTCAATGAGGAGTACCAGGCGGCAGGCGGACGACTGGTCCTGGCCCGACCCGAGCACTTCCCGCTCACCAGCGGCCACGACACCGACCCGCTACGGGGCCTGCTGGGGACGGCGTCCGGGCTGGCCGAAGGCGAACATCTGGCTGTGCAGATCCTGGCCCGCCCCGCCACCGGCCGCCGCCTCGGCAAAGCCCACCGGGCCGCATCAGCGCTACGCGGGGGCCGCTCCACCGCACCCCAGAGCCTGATGTTCGACCTGGTTACCCCCGGCATGTCCGGCCACCACAACCCGGCCGAACTCACCCGCCTGCACCCCGAACGCGCCGAACAAGTCCGCGCCGTTCTCGGTAAAGCCGCCCAGCCGCGTTTCGAGATCCAGATCCGCTACGGCGTGGCCACCCGCCACCCCGACCAGGTCGAGGCTGGGTGGCTGCGGGCGCACGCCCACGAAGTCGCGTCGACGTTCGCGTTGTTCACCTCCGGCCACCAGCGCCTGCGCCGCAGGCGCCTTCGCCAGCCCGTCGCGCGGCTGAAGTCTCGGCACCTGCACCGCGGCTACCTGCTGTCGGTTCCGGAGTTGGCGGCGCTGGCGCACCTGCCCTACGACCTGGCCGCGCCCGGCGTGACCCGCGCCGGCGCCCGCCCCATCGCGCCCTCGCCCGCCGTCCCGGTGGCCGGGCCCGGTGTCCGCGTGCTCGGCGACTCCGAGGCGGGGGCGCCGCGCCCGGTCGGGCTGACGGTCGCCGGTGCCCGCCAGCATCTGCACGTGCTCGGGCAGACCGGCGTCGGCAAGTCCACCTTCCTGGCCAACCTCATCCTGTCCGATGCAGCCGCGGGGCGCGGCGCGCTGGTCATCGACCCCAAAGGCGACCTGGTCGCCGACATCCTGGACCGGCTCCCCGAGCGGGCAGTCGGGCAGTCGGTGGTGTTCGACCCGGCCGACCGGGGCCGCCCGCCCTGCCTGAACGTGCTGGCGGGCGGTGATCCGGCGTTCGCGGCCGAGTCGATCGTCACCACTTTCCGCCGCTGCTTCTCCTCCTCGTGGGGGCCGCGCTTGGACGACCTGCTGCGCTCGGCGTGCCTGACCCTCACCCGGGTCAACGGCGCCCGCGCCACCCTGGCCGACATTCCCCGCCTGCTGACCGACACCCCCTACCGGACTCGGGTCACCGCCCGCCTGGACGACGAACTGCTGCGCGGGTTCTGGGCCTCCTACGACGAACTGACTCCGGCGGCACGGGCATCGGTGATCGGGCCGGTGATGAACAAACTCCGCGCAGTGCTGCTGCGGCCGTTCATCCGCCACACCCTCTCGGGCGGTGCCTCCACCCTCGATCTGGGCGGCATGCTCGGGACCGGCGGGCTGGTCTTGGCGCGGCTGCCCAAGGGGGTGCTCGGTGAGGACGCCGTCCGCCTGTTCGGGTCGCTACTTTTGGCGCACACCTGGCAGGCCATCACCCCGCGCGCCACCCAGCACGAGGGCGAGCGGCGCGACGCCTCCGCCTACATCGACGAGGCGCACAACTTCCTCAACCTGCCCGGCTCCATCTCCGACATCCTCGCCGAGGCCCGCGCCTACCGGTTCAGCCTCACCCTGGCCCACCAGCACCTGTCCCAGCTCCCCAAAGACCTACGCGACGCGGTATCGGCCGACGCCCGCAACAAGATCTACTTCGCCGCCTCACCCGAAGACGCCACCGACCTGGCCCGCCACACCGCACCCCTACTCGCCCCGCACGACCTCTCCCACCTGGGCGCCTACCAGGCGGCGGCCCGGCTGATGGACGGGAACGCCCCGACCCCGGCCTTCACCTTCCGCACCCGCCCGCTCCCCGACCCGGTCCCCGGACGCGCCACCGCCATTCGCCGCGCCTCCCGCGAGCAATACGCCGCCGGACGCGGCAAACGCCTCATCCCCGCCGTCGGGCTCCGCGACCTCGCCGGCGCCTCAACTTCAGCCACCGAGAGCGACGGCCCAGCGGACCGGACGGCGGACGGCTCAGCAGACGGCGCGGATGCCGAGTTGGAGGATTCGTGACCCGCCAGCCGAAGGCGTCCATCAGGCAGCGCGGCGCGCAAGTCCGGCCTCCCCGGATGACGGCCGAACTGGTGGCCGAGGTGGCCTACCGGCTCACCGCACGCGACCGGGAACTGCTCGCCCTGGTGTGGGAGCACCGCGTCCTGACCACCGGTCAGCTCACCGCGCTTTTCTTCCCCAGCCCCGAACGTGCTCGCCAGCGCCTCAACCGACTCCACCGCCTGCATGCGCTGCTGCGGTTCCGGACCTGGGTGCCGGTCGGGTCCGGGCCCTGGCACTGGGTCCTCGGGCCCGCCGGAGCACACGTGCTGGCCGTCCAGCACGGCCAGACCATGACCGAGTTCGGATACAGGCAAGATGCCGCGACCGGCATCGCCGTCTCACCCCGCCTGGCCCACCAGACCGGCGTCAACGACTTCTTCGTCCGGCTGCACTCCCACGCCCAACAATGCGGCGACGGCACCGCCTTGGACCATTGGTGGTCCGAGCACCGCTGCGCCGCCCACTGGGGTGACCTGGCCCGCCCGGACGCGTTCGGCCGCTGGACCGAGCCCCGCCCCGGCAGCACCGCAACAACGGTGGACTTCTTCCTCGAGCACGACACCGGCACCGAAACACTCGCCCGCGTCGCCCGCAAACTCGGCGGCTACGCCGACCTCGCCGAAGCCACCGGCACCACCACCCCCGTCCTGATCTGGCTCTCCAGCCCCAAACGAGAAACCAACCTTCGGGTCCTACTCGGCAACCCCGAGGTTCCGGTCGCCACCGCCGTCCACACCCCCGCCACGTCACCTGACGGCCCCGCCGGGCCCGTGTGGCTGCCCGCCGGGACCACCGGACGCAGGCTCCGCCTCGCCGACCTGGCCACCTTCTGGGGAACAGTGCCCCGGCACGAGTCGGAGACCATCTGATGCCGCCGGTGATCGGAGCAGCCGCCGCGCTCCTCGGACTCGTTGCGGTGCTCATCGCCGTCCTCGGCGCGGTCCTCCCCGGATCCGGGGCCGAAAGCGGGGCCTGCCAGCCCGCCCCCGGCGACTCCGTCAGCGACATCCCGCCCGCCTATCTGAGGCTCTACCGCGCAGCCGGAGAAAAGTACGGGATCGGCTGGCATGTTCTGGCAGCCGTCGGAAAGGTCGAGTCCGATCACGGGCGCGGCACCGGGCCCGGTATCGCCTCGGGCCGCAACCACGCCGGAGCCGCCGGACCCATGCAGTTCATGCCCGGCACCTGGACCTCATTCGGTGTCGACGGCAACCACGACGGCCGCAAGAACGTCTACGATCCGACCGACGCGGTACCCGCCGCCGCCCGCTACCTGCGGCACGGCGGGGCCCCTGAACGAGTTCGGGCCGCGCTGTTCCAGTACAACCACTCACGCGCCTACGTGGACAAGGTCCTCCGCCAAGCCCGCGCCTACACCCAAGGCGGGGCTCAGGCCGAGACGAGTCCAGCCGAGTGCGCCGGCGCCTTCTCTGCAGCGCTGCCTCCCGGCAAGGCCGCCGCGAAAGCGATCGCCTACGCCCACGCGCAACTCGGCAAACCCTATGTGTGGGGTGCCACCGGGCCGGGCGCCTTCGACTGCTCGGGACTGACCTATGCCGCCTACCGTGCCGCCGGAGTCGACATCCCGCGCGTGTCCGGAGCGCAGTGGCGGCATGGACCCCGGATCCCCGCCGGACGTGAGCAGCCAGGTGATCTGGTCTTCTTCAACTCCGGTCCCGGCACCGCCGCCAACAATCCAGGGCACGTCGGCCTGGTGGTCGGCGGCGGAAAGATGATCGCCGCGCCGCACACCGGGACCGTGGTGCAGGTCCAGTCCTACCGCCGCTCCACCCTGCTCGGCTTCACCCGACCTGCCGCGCACCGGAGAGCAGAGACGAGGGCGAGAGGAGCCGGCCGGTGACCGACCGCCTCATCCGGGCGACCACGGCGCTGGCGGTGGTGACGGTCGCCGCTGTGGCCGCGCTCATCTCCTACGCGCACATGCTCGACCTGGTCCGCTCCTATGGCGAGGCCGGGGTTACGGCGCGGCTGGTTCCGTTCACGGTGGACGGGCTGATCTGGGCGGCTTCGATGGTGATCCTGGATGCCAGCCGCCGCGACCGGCCTGTCCCGGCGCTGGCGGGATGGAGCCTGGCGGCGGGCATCTGCGCCACCGTCGGCGCCAACGTGGCGCACGGCGCCGCACACGGCCCCATCGGCGCGCTGGTCAGTGCGTGGCCCGCGCTGGCGCTGGTCGGCTCGTTCGAGTTGTTGATGACTCTCACTCGCCACGCGCGTCCGTCCTTGGCGGGTGAGACGGGCGGGCGCACCAGAACGGAGCCGACCGAGGCCGCGTGCGCCGAAGTGGAGCAGACGCCGGAGCAGGCCGTGCTGGCGGAATATCTGGCGAGCCTGAACGGGCCGGGGCGTCCGCTGTCGCAGCGGTACCTGGCTGACAAGCACGGCATCGATCGGCGCAAGGTCAAGCAGATCATCGCCCGCGCCCAGGGACCGGCTTCATCTTCACCCAGTACGCCTTGATCTCGCACGCCGAAGTGATGGGGGCGCGGTCATCACGCCTCTTCGTCAGTTGGTCATCGTGAGGGCCGGTCGGCGGCGGCTGTCGGCGCCAGGCCGTCAGGGCGGGAAGGGCCGCAGGAGGGGCCGTAGGCGGGGCCGCTGAGGGCGTGGCCGAGTTCGTGGTAGGTCTCGGCAACATCGGTGCTTCCGGCGTGGTGTCCGCACCGGCCACCGTCCATCTTCTGGCAGCCAGGGCAGGACTCGGGGATCGGCGGGCGGGCCGTCGCGGCCTCGCACAGGGCGGTGAGCAGCGCGGCCTCGTTGTCCAGGATCGGCTCGGCCGCCTCAGCGACGCGGTAGGCGACCGCGACCACCTCCTGCACGGCCTGCAGCCGGTCACGGGGCTTCCCGTCGAGTTTGGCGGTGGCGTCGATGAGGGCGCACAACTCAAAGACCAGGCAGGCGCCGGTCGCCTCAGGCTGGGTGACGGCTGCTGAAAGGTTGCTCACGCGTGGGTCCTTTCGGTGCGGGTGGTGAGGGCGTCCAGGTGCGCGGTGTCGCGGTAGAAGGTGCGGGCGGCCTCGATGAAGGCGACGGCGAAGCCTTGGGCGAACGGGTCGGCGTGGCGCGGGATGCTGTGGTCGGTCAGCGCACGGCGGGCAGACTCGCGGGCGCGCCACAGCGCCTCGACGGGGTCCAGGCCCTCGTGGTCGATGTCGGTGACCGGCTCGTCCCACCAGGACGCGGTGGCGCGGGCGGCGGCGACAACAGCAACGGCGGCGGCGATGTCCTCTCCTTCGTCGAGGCCGGCGAGCATCTTCGCCTCTGCCTCGCAACGCCGCTGGTGGGCGTCGTCATGGCGGTCACGAATGTAGGACTCCATGCGGTTCACAGTGCGGCTCTCCTGCCGGTGTTGGAGCTCTCTTGGCTATGCCAGCGCCGCCGTCTTCCATCCAGGCCAGGCGGTCACGGGGCGCGTGGCAGCGGGTTGGCGGGTACGGCTGCGGGCCCGGTGCGCCCCTGCCGGGGGCGCACCGGGCGCGGGTGGTTACGCGTTGCGGAGGGCGCGGGCGGCGGCGGTGGCGATGGTGTCGGCGGCTGTGGTGGGGTCGGTCAGGGTGACCAGGTGCGCGCCGTTCATGGCGCGGGTTTTGGCCGTCATCGACAGCCACAGCACGGCGCATCCGGCGGTGGTGAGTCGGTCGATGCGTTTCTGGCCGTCGGTGGGCTGGTCGTCTTTGAAAATGCCGTCGGAGACGATGACCAGCAGGCGGGCGGCGCCGGGGCGGGTGAGGTCGAGGGCGGAGTCAAGGGCGTCGACGGCCTTGACGAAGTCTTCGCGCGGATCGCGGGCGGCGAACTCGGTCACGGTGCTGGGGGTGTGTCCGGGGTGGACGATCGGGCGGACGTTGGCGCCGAAGATGACGGTGGCCGAGGCGGCGTCGGGAATGTGTCCGGCGGCGCGGGCCATGATCCACGCGGCCGATGCCACCGGCGCGGCCAGGGTGTTCATGGAACCGGACACGTCGCAGGCGATGCCGACCCGCAGCGGCGGCGCGGGCACATGGCGGCGGGTGGTGCGGGTGAACGGTTCGGCGGTCGGGACGGTTCCGGCGGCGCGCTGGGCGTCGACGGCCAGCGCGCCCCGCATCGACAGGCGTCCGGGCGGGGTGGGTGAGGTGTGGGTGGTGGTGACGCGGTCGCGGTGCGCGGCGGCGCGCAACCGGCGGGCCAGGCGCCGGGCGGCGGCCTGCTCACCAGAGGTGGGCGGGCGGGTGCCGGTGATCGCGGTCCGTCCGCGCGCCGTGGTCGGCGCGGTGCTGGCGCCGAACACGCGCCGCGCGGCCCGCTCGGCCGCCTCGCGGGCGTCCTTCTCCTGCCGCCGCTTCTCCGCCGGGTCGTCGGGGCCGGGCGCGCCGGTGGCCGAGGTGGCGGCGGCCGCGTGCACGGCCACCATGGTCGCGCCCAGCGCCTCGGCCAGCGGCGACGGGTCGCCGGAGGCGCCCGGTGTTCCGGGTGGCGGGGGCGGTGCGGGGCGGTCGGGGTTGACGTCCAGAATCCGGCACCAGCGCCGCCCCAGGTCCATCATCGCCTCGGCGTCGTCGTCGGCGGTGGCATGCGCGCGGTGCCACAGCGCGGCCAGCGCACTCAACCGGGTCGGCCCCAGGACGTCGAGGACGGCCTCGGCCAGAGGCCTGGTTTCATCTGGTTCGAGGATTCCGGCGTCGGTGCGGGCCAGGATCAGCGCGGCGGCGCGTCCGGCGTTCCACGGCGTCATCGCCGCGTGCGGTGTCGTCACCGGCGGCGCGGTCGCCGGTGCACCCGCCGAGGCGCCAGACGAGGTGCCGGACGGGGCGCCAGTCGGGGCGCCACCGGACGGCGCGGGCGCGCCGGGGGCGGGCGGGGTGGTGGGTGCGGCGGTGGGCGGGGTAGTGAAGTCGTCCAGGATGAGGCTGGTGGCCGAGGCGCGCAGCCAGCGGCGGTCGGCGGGGCGGCGGCGTACCTGCGCCGCCTCGATCCGCGACTCTTCCAGCGCCATCGCGGCATCGGCTGCGGCTGCGGGCGCACCGTCCGGCACCGACCAGCGGGTGTGAGTGGCGTGCGCCGCCTCATGCGTCAGCACGCCCCACAGGGCCGGGTAGCGGTCCCGGTCGGCGGGCCAGGACGGGTCGCACATGGCCGGGTCCAGACGCAGGTGAGTCCCGTCGAGTTCGATGGTGGCCAGGGCCGGGACGAAACAACCGGGCGCGCCCCGCCCGAGGCCGGGCGCGCACTGCACGGTGAGGTCTTCCCGGTCGGTGAGGTCGGTGACGGCGTCGGTGAACGCCGCCGACAGTCGCAGCCATTCCCCGCCCAACCCGGTCACCGGCGCCGGTGCGGGCGCCGGAACCGGGGCGGGTGAGGAGGGGGCGGTGGTGGCCGTTCCGGCGCCGGACGGCGCGGCGGGGGCGGGGGTGGGGATGACGTGCGTTGCCATGGTTCCTCCGTGCGGGTGCGTGCGGACGCGGTGCGGTGATGTGCGGGCGGGTGCGGGTCAGATCTGCTGGCCGAGGGCCAGCGGGGCGACGGCGCGCCCGTAGACGGCGGACACGACCTCGGCGACCACGTCGCGGTCCTCTTCGGGGGCGATGCCGAGAAGGTTGGCCACCGCCGCGTCAGGGCCCAGGACCCCGGACACCTTTTGGAAGGCGATCAGTTCGCGAAGTTGCGGCGCCCATCCGATCTCGCCGGATTCCTGACGGCGGGCCAGGTTGCGCGCGACGCGCACGGCACGCGGTTCGATGTCCAACGTCCGCGCGAGGTCGTAGTCGGTCGACACCCGGATTTGCGCGGCGAACCGGGACGCCAGCGCCTCGGTGAGCACGGCGCCGTGAACGCCGGGGTTGTGACCGGCGACCACGTAGAAACCCTCGGCGGCGGTGATCGTCTCGCCCTTGTGCGCCTTGACGGTGATCTGCCGCCGCCCGTCCATCGCCGGGTACACCACCGCGAGCACCTTCGGCGAGATGAGGGTGGCGTCGTCGATGAGCAGGGCGCGGCCCTCGGTCATCGCGGTGATCAGCGGCCCGTAGACGAACTCATAACCGCCGCCGGGCGCCTGGGTGTACTCGCCCACGAAATCGGCGACGGCGGTGTCCCCGTCCCCGGCAATCGTGATCAGGTCCGGGAACGCCGCCTCGACCAGGGACGTCTTCCCCGTCCCGGGCGGCCCGTACAGCAGGGCCGGGATGGACGCCTCACGCAGCCGCTGCAGCGCCGCCACGTCCGGCAGGTCCGCCAACCGGCGCGGGTGGTAGGTCTGACCGTTCGGCCGCACCACCGGCCCCACCGGCGCCTTCTCGCCCTTCCTGGACGCCCCCGAGGCGCCCGACGTGCCGGACGTCGGCGCGGGTGCGACCTTCGGCGCGGGGGTGGCGGGGCGACGCGCGATCGGGGCGGCGGGCGCGCCGCCGTTGAGGGCGTCGCCGGTGGTGGCGGTGGCCCGGTAGCGGCGCGGCCCGGTGGCCACCAGGTCGGCCTGCCCACGGTCGGCCAGCACGGTCAGCGCGTTACCGACCGCACCGGCCGACCGGCCCAGGTTCCGGGCGATCTCACCCGGCGTGAACGCCGCCCTCGGGCTGTCAATCAGGATCGCGGCAACCCTGCGGCGCAACTCACCCGACCCGAGGCGACCGGTGCCGCCGGGCGCCGGGACGGCGGGGCTCGTGGCCGGGTTGCTGCCGGTCGGGCTGGTGGCGGGGGTCGAGGTGGTGGTGGGAACGGTGGTCATGGCATGGCTCCTAGCGATGTGCGGGTGGTCGGGACGCCGGGGGCGGGCGGTGGCAGTGGCCCGCCCCCACGTGTGGCGGTCAGCGCGGTATCAGCGGGCGGTGGCGGCGGTGAACCGGCGGGGCCGGTCGCACACCAGCTCGGCCTCACCGGCCTCGGTGAGGCGGTCCAGGGCGTTGGACACCGCACCGGCCGAGTGCCCGATCACCTTGGCGATCTCGTGCGGGGTGAACGCCACACCCCGGTGGCCGGTCAGGTGCGCGGCGACCTTTGCCCGCATCTCACCCGGCGCCGAACGCGGCGCACCCGACGCGGTACGCGGGCGCCCGTTGGCGGCGGCGCGCACCAGCCGCCGCACCAACCCCGACCCGCTGTAGGCGCCCTCGGCCGCCGACAGCGCCGCCAAACCGTCCCCGGCGTCCAGTGCGGTCAACGCCGCCCCGATGGCGTCCTGCAGGGCGGTCAGCGCGTCCTGCGCCTCGGCCACCGCCGCCGCGTCCATCCCCGCCCCGGCGTCCCCGGCGGTGGCGGGCGCGTCCCCGGCGGTGGCCGTGTCCGTCTCGGTCGGTGCGTCCTCACCTGTGGCGGTGTCGTCGGCGGTCGGCGCGTCCGGCGCGGTGGCGTCCTCGGCGGCGGGGGCGGGGGTCGGCGCGTCGGTGGTGGCGTCCGCGTCACCGGTCGGCGCGTCCGGGGCGGGCGCGTCCGGCGTGTGGTCGGTGGCCGGGGTGTCATCGGTGATGGTGGCCGTGACAGCGTGCCAGGTGTCGGGCAGGCGCTTGCCGCCGTCCCGACCGCCGCGCGTCCGGGCGGCGCGCCCGTCACCCTCCAGGGTGGTCAGCGTCCGCGTGACGGTGGCGCGGCTGACACCCGACGCCTCGGCCAGCGCGGTCACGGTCGCACCCGGGTTGCCCGTCAGCGCGTCCCACACGTCCCCAGCCGCACCGGACGGGCGCGCCCCGCCCGTGATAGCGGCGGCACCGTTCCCGGCGTTCTCGTTGCCCGTGACGCCGTTCCCGGCGGCGCCATTTTCGGTGATGCTCTTCGCGGCCATTTCGACTCCCATTCGATGTGACCGGCGACCGGAATTCCGGCGCCGTTCCCGTTCATCGGGAGCTCGACCATTTCTCGATGCCGCGCCACTAGGCAAGCACCTTCGGCCACATTTTTAGTCACCTCAACGGCTGAACAACCTAACCATTCACGCCCACGCCCGCTAAACCCACCCGACGGTAAAGCAGATTTGCACCAATTCACACCCGGGCACCTCATCACGCGCGCGCCTTTTCGGGGTCCCGCGCGCCAAAAGGCGCGGCGGCGCGGCCCGACGGCACCCCATGCGAGGCGTTTCGCACCTCTCTCGCCTTTTCGACTCGTCGGGCGACGGCGACCTCGCGCCTCGGGCGCGAAGGGCCCAGCGCCGAGCCGCCGCCGGCGGGCCGGCATACAGCCGGTGCATCGATGGGAGAGAGGGACGGCAAACCGACCAGAGGAGATAGGTAGAGGCCGGATAAGAACCAGGCCCACATCGCAAGCTATTACCAGGGGTCGTCCTGGTGACGAGTCGGGGCCGCCAACAGAATATGCACCACCCGCTGCGACCTGCCCAGACGCCGCTAGCAGCACCTTCTGTTCATAAACAGAACCCCGAAAAGAAGATCGAAAAGAACCCCGAAAAGAAGTCCGAGAAGGCGGGACCCCTACGAGGCCGAGCATTCACCGCGCTCGAGCCGGTTCAGAATCGCGTCGACCCCGTCCCGTAGACCCGCTCATGCGGGCCTGCGGGACGGGGGCTCCGGTACGAGGAGCGTCTTCTACGCTGTCCCTGAGGGGCCAGCCTGCTACCGACAGGCTGGGCCCTCCCTACGACGCCAGCGTCACCTGCTGGCCCGGGCCGTTCTGGGCGGGGCGGCGCAGGTCCATGTCGGCCCACACGGTGAAGCCGTCCTCGGAGCTGCCGTGCACCCCCGTTGCCAGGGCCAGCTTGGAGACGGTGAGCAGGCCGTAGCCGCCCACCCGCGGCTCGCACCCCGGCGTCTCCGACCGGATCGTGGGCACGCAGCCCCCGCCCAGGTCGGTCACCGCGATGTAGGCGATCTCGGACAGCGTGACCTCCAGGCCGAACCAGCCCCGGTCGGTGCCCGACCGCGAGTGCCGGACCGCGTTCGTGGACAGTTCGGCCACCACCACGGCCACGTCCTCCTCTCGCCCGGTCCCCTCGAACAGCGTCGCCGCGAACACCCGCGCCACACGCACCTGATCGAGCCGACCGGGGTAGACACGACGCCACCGCATCGGCTCCGAACCCCGCAGCCATTCACCGGGAGAACGCAAGCCCCAGGTTCCGTTTTCCACTTTCCCCGTTCCCTTCTTCAGCTGCGCCGAATACGGCACGCAACCGAATGACGTGATTGACAGCGCCATTAATGAGCACCTCTCACGCCAGGTCAAGTGTCGACTACCGCCGTTAGTCAGGCGGGGAACAGGGTTCAGTGAAGAAGGGGCGCCTCTTTAGAGGAGCTGGGCAGCTTCGCTCTATGGAGAATTTCTGTCGTAGCGCGCCTACTCTCTTCGGCCGCTGCGGAGAGTTCGGTACTCAGTGGTTCTGGTATGACACCTCGGCCAAGGCCAGCAGACTGCACAGTTGAGGCAAGGTGTGCCTGTTGAGCTGCGGTGAGCCTTCCCTTGAGATCGTGATGCCGTAGGAGGTCTCGCGCAACGTAGCCGTCCTCGACGTCCAGAACCTCACTCACGATCCGACTGACTATTGGTTCACCATGAGTGGGCGCTTCACCGCCACAGAGGCAGACCGCATTAAGGGCCATGCGGACACGGAAGGTCGCAAGTGCCGGATTCGGCTCCAGGTCCAGGTATTCCTCAACCGGAGTCGTGTCTGCGGCCCTCGGCGGGTGTCCGGCAGCATGCAAGCAGAACATGGTCAGGCACGCCGCCACGGCCTGTTCCCACGCCTCGGGGGCCGTGCTTTGTTCGAGGGTCGCCAACGCTGCCTCCGGGTCTCCGCCGAGCGCCTGAGTGATGATGGCGGCCTGCCGTCCGTCTAGGAGTCGACGGCCTACACCCCGATGCTGCTGCGCGAATGCGGCCGCCTGTTCCCACCTGCCCGCCGTGACCAGGGCGCG
The DNA here is from genome assembly GCF_040677125.1 of Actinomadura sp. NPDC049382. NCBI lineage: Bacteria > Bacillati > Actinomycetota > Actinomycetes > Streptosporangiales > Thermomonosporaceae > Actinomadura > Actinomadura sp. NPDC049382. Next base: position 168,761 of record NZ_JBFARO010000004.1, on the reverse strand, counting down.
GATGCCGTCGGCGAGCACGACGCCCCATAACCATTGGCACAGATCGCGGTGCTCGTCCCCCGAACCGGTCAGCTCACCGAGCGGAAGCTCCCGGCCGTCGATCCTTGCGGGTTCCCTCATCCGGACGGCTCGATACAACTCTCCGAGCTGGTTACAGGCCGCCTCCGGATTTCCAGCACGCATCCGGAGCCGTGAGAGATTGACGAGGGGTTCCAGCGCGTATCTTGCCGTTCGTGCGGTCAACGGCCGAGCGCACATGAACAGCTCGAACTGCTGTCGGCACAGGGAGCCGGCCAGTTCGGGCATGCCGCAGTCGCTGGCGATCAAGGCCGCACGGTTCTGTGCTGCCGCAGCCGCCGCGAGCCGATCAGCGGCGTCAGCCGCTCCGGTTGCGGTTCGCGCGAAGCCCGTGACCTCACAGATTCGTTCCTCAAGCGGCTGGCACGCTGGCCTGGGGCGAGCGACGAGAGGGAACGCACGTGCAGCCCGACTCAGCGCGGGTGTCATTGCCAAGTGATGGTGAGGCGCGTGTTCGGACGCTCGAAAACGAACCGGCCCGGTACCGGCTCCACCGCCTGCGCCGCCGCTTCGACCGGCGCGATCTCGAACTCGACGGGACGGGATCGGTAGTCCTGGTTCCAAGTACCGATGGCATCCGCCACACGGTCGGTCAGAGCGCCTCCGGTCGGGCCGTGACCGATGACCCCGACCTCGTACATCCGGCGGTTGCCGCTCGGGGCGTCCGGATCCTGCGGACGGAGGGTGAGATACGCGAGGTCGCCCTTGTCGACCACCGCCATAGCGCCCCAGCCGAACTGGGGGCGAACCAGGCCTTCGTCGATCGCCACCTGCTCGACTGGCATCCGGCTCAACGCGTTGTCCATGACGCAGGTGAGCCAAAGGTCGAGCCACTCGAATGATTCGTCTGCCCTGAACAGCACTCCTGTCCATGCCTCGCTGCGCGAGGTCTCCAGGACGCCGCTCAGCAACGACTCGTCCACGGCCTGCTCACGGTTGGTGTGAAGGCACACCGTTCCGTCAGCGGTCAGCCGAATGATGCGGCGCGCATCGTCGGCGATGCCCCGCAGGGGCATGAACGTGCACAACAGGCTGTTGCGGCTCAGCCAGCGCCCGTCGTCGCTGCCATGATCGAAGGCGATCGAACGGGATACGCCTCCGCGCAGTCGCAGCGGGACGACGAGCCGGCCGCCGGGGGCGAGTTGGTCCAGCCACGGCAGGGGCAGGTCACCCGCTCCGACTGTGGCGATGATCCGCTCGTAGGGTGCCCCTTCGGGATGGCCGAGCGCGCCGTCGGCGAGGAGGACCTGGACGTTCTTGGTTCCGGCGGCGGCGAGGCCGTTCCGGGCGCCAGTGACGATGTCGTCGTCAACGTCGATCGTGGTGACCCGGCCTTCGTCACCTACCAGGTGCGCCAGGAGAGCCGCGTTGTATCCCGTACCGGCTCCGAGCTCGAGGACGCGCTGACCGGGTGCCGGCTGGAGCTGCTCGAGCATCATCGCGACGACCGTCGGCTGGGACGCGGCGCTGATCGAGACGCCGGCGCCGTCCTGCTTGGTGTAGACGGCATCGTCGGCGTAGGCCTGCTCAAGCGGAACGCCGGGAACGAACGCGTGCCGGGGAACGGCGCGGAGAGCGGCCTCGACCCGCTCGCTGCGCACCGTCCCCTCGTCGCGCAGCTTGTCGACGAGGGCGTTCCGCAGACGGGTCGCGGTTTCCTCGCTGAGGTCGGGCGTTCGGCGGGTCTGGGTGTCCACCTCGGGGACACTAGGGTCGCCGCCGTCCGCGCCTGGCGTTGACGCGCCGTCGTGCAGGGTTCCCATGACTACCTCGCTTGTCAGTAGGGCCAGTGTGTGCTGATCGGTGTAGGGCAGGCCAAGGCGGTTCCACTGGAAGATCACGTGGTGGGCCAGGACGGCTCGCAGCCCACGTTCGAGTGCTCCACGCCCGGCGAGTTCGGCCAGCCGTCGTCCTGCCTGCTCGAAGACCGAGATCCAGGGGGCGATGTCGGCGAGAGGACCTCCGCTAACGAGGTCGCTGCCTGGCCCGACGTCGACGGTCATGAGCTTGCGCACGGCTGTCCTCAACTGCGGGGACGGGGAGCGGTCGAGCCGGATGGGACGTTGCCGGGCGACGCGTCTCCAGACGTCTCCTTGCTCGTACCAGTCTTGTCCAGCGGCGCGCATCAGCACGCTGCACAGCAGGACGCCCAACTCCCGGCAGCCCAAGGTCCGGCTGGCCGGCGGTCGCGCCAGGTGCGTGAGGACATGGCGGCTGTCGTGATGGAACAGCTCGTGAGCGACTCGCATGCCGGCCTCGCCGCCGAACGCGACTGATTCAGGCTCGTAGATGCCCGTCCTCCAGCCGGAGAGCCGGCTCTCCGATGTCGCACGATTCAGAACGTCCGTGAAGTAGGTCCGGACGGAATCGTCGGCGGGGAGGTAGCGAACTCGCCAGGACGGTGCTTTGCGGATGAAGAACCAGCGGCGGATCAGGCCGTGTTCTTCTGCACCGGTCAATGCGGGGAGCAGGACGTTCACCGCGGTGTTCTCGGCCGTACGCCAGTCGGGGAAGTCGATGACGACCTGCGGCCAGTCGCCGGTGTCCATGGTCATTCCTTCCTCAATGGTCCTGCTCAGGCGATCAGTAGGCATGAGTCCCAGCCTGAGACGGGCGGCGAGCCGGACGATGCTGCGTGGAGGGCGAGAGCAACGCCTGCGGCCCCTTCGAGGAATCCGAAGCATCCACCTGGTGGCCGGAGGAGTTCCGCGGCGAGTTGTTCCGCATCGGTGTCGCCCTCGATCAGCGCTTGCAGCGGCGACGGTTGGGATCTCGACATGGGGATACTCGCGTCGGCTGCACAACGGCTCGCGATATGTGACAGGCCCGCATGGCCATGGCACAGCGATGCATCGGTTATCGCGGCGAGCTGTAGTGGATCCATTAGGGCGCCGACAATGGCGCGTTCAGCCATCTCCCGGCGCTCCTGGTCACCGACGGCGAGGGCAGCCAACTGCTGTGCACGCGCTACGCCTGCGGTTCCGTAGCACCAGGATGGACGCGACGGCCTCGACGGAGTCGGCTGAGCGCCGCTCAGCTGCGCACGAGTGACCCAGTAGGGCCACCAGGGGCGGGAGGCGTCGTCCTGTCGCCATCGGTCGAGCCAGGTGCAGATGCGGATGATGGCTTCGGCCTGACCGTCCACGGCGTTGCCGTCTCTCATCGTCAGCGCGAGTAACGCGAGTGGGCCGGCGATCCCGTGCGCCATGCCGGTGTTCGCGTGCCCGCCCGGGAACTCGGCGGAGAGGCGTCCCGAGGGCGCGAGGGTGGTCCACCAGCCGGGCAGCGGCTCGGCGGGATCGTGAACGGGTTCCGTGAGCCGAACGAGGTAGGTCAGGATCTCGCCGAGTAGCTGGCCGTTCGTATCGCGCTGTCGCAGGTACCCGCCGATACCTGTCAGACCACGGATGGCGTCGAATTCGGCCAAGGCGGGAAGCTGGCCGGCGTCCATGCGCGCGTGCGCGGCGTCCAGGCGGCGACGCGTCTCAGCGGCGATGTGGCGGTCGAGGGTCTCCAGGGCGCGGGCATACCTGCCGAGTTCACTGCTGGCCGCGTGCAGGGCGAACGCGACCGCCGGTGCTCCGTAGTGCAGGTGGGAGCCGTTGCCCCCGTCGACACCGTCGACCGCCGCGGCGTCGAGCCACTCGTGGGCCCGCTGCCACGGTCCCAGCCCCGCGTAGGCGCGTTCGATGTGCAGCAGCGCGATACCGGCCGCACCGACCGCAAGGGACTGGGGCCACCACCCGCCACGCAGTCCCATAGAGCGGACGACGGAAGGTGAGGAGAGCCGCTCAGCGATGCCGTCGGCTGCGGCTTGGGCCGCCTCCCTATTCAGCGGCGTCATCCTTGTCCCCTCACACGGCGAGCCGTCCACGCTTGGGCGGCAGCGCGGGCAAGCCGAAGGGAAGCGCGTTCATCGTCGGGATCGAGCCCAACAGCCCGCATGTGGTGAGCGTGCAGCAGCGACGCAAGGACGGTGTCAGGATCGACGCTTTCGGTCTCGTGGAGAAGAGCGCCGTACGCCGCCAACGCCCGTTCCCGAGATCTCCATGCGTCCACGATGGCTCGGCCGCCGGGAAGCGCACGCAACCTCGCCCAGTCGTCCGTCGGGTCGGCCAGGCACACGGCTTCGTTCAGGACGTCGCGAGGTATCGGCATAGGGGCCTTGGCCGTCGCGTGCCGCGCCGCCCATGACGCCCCAAGTTCCGCACTGCCCGTGAAAGCGATGGCTATCGCCAGGAACTGGGCAGCCGTGAGGGCTTGAGGGTGGGCTCCGGACCGTTCGGTGAGCTGGGTTATGACAGCGTGCGAGTCGGCGCTGAACACGGCCTCTGCCGCCGCCATCAACGGTCCGGCTCCCCAACGTCCGGTCTCGGGATAGTAGGTGGCGAACTCGACGTCACGCAGAAGGCCAAGGCGTCGAAGTTGCTGCGCCCACGTACCTACGCGGGCGGCAGCCTGCCCGAACTCCGACGCGTCGGACAAGGTGATCCGGAGGCGTACGTGCGGCTCAGGGGCGTGGTAGCGGATGAACCACCAGCCGGGCTGCTCATCCCAAGCGGCAAGAAGGGCGGGAAAGTGCCGGGCTATCAGTTCCGACTGGTGGTCTGGAGACCCGTACAACTTGGCGAGCAGCCAGGCCGATGCTCCAGGCACATGCCCATCGCCGCGTCCGGCCACCTGAACGCCGATGGGCTGGCGCGCCTCCGCGGCGCGGGTGGTCGTCAGTTGGACGACGATTTCGTGGGCGCGTCCGTCGCACCATCCGTAGGCATCGGATTCTGCGGCTTCTTCGAGGACCACCCTCCTCGCCGTCCGCAGGCTGGCACGGAGCAGCGCGAGTTGGCCTCCGTCAGCGAAGTCCAGCGGCAGCCGGCGATCCCCTTGCACCAGCAGAACCGCGCGAGGAAGCCGCCGACGGGCGCTCCACCGCTGGAAGGCGGCTCTCCACTGTGGCCACGGGACGTCTTCCGCAGGGAGATCCGCCGCATCGAGGGTCCAGCGCGCCGGCGAGAGGATCGTGCGTCGGTATCGAATCCGTGGCAGGAACGGCAGGCAACCGGCCGAGCCCCAGTCGAATCCTGTGACCACGGCGGTCTGTGCTCTGCTGATCTCCGCGAGGAAACGGGCGATCGGTGGTGTGTGCGCTCGTAGGTCGAGAGCATGCGGCACCACCGGTTCAACACGCCGCCCCAGACTCCTGGAGGTCAAGTAGAGCCGTTTACCGTCGCAGCCGACCGCAAGGTCGTCCAAGGGAACGTGTGTGCTGGCTCCCGTCGGGTGCTCGGCCAGGCTGACGACGTACGGCAGCAACTCGGGGACGCGGCTGACGTTTCCAGCGCTTTCGTTGAGCGGGGCGAACGAGAGCTGGACAGGCAGCGCATCGGCCTCTTGCGTTGGAAGCTTCTCGAACGCGCGCCTGACAGGTGCTCGGTCGGCGTAGCAGAGCGTGCCGATGAACCGGCCAGTCATGGTGGCCGCGCCTCGGGAGATTCCGGTGACGGCGAGGGAGAAGTCACCGTCGTTTGCCGCTATCACCGATGCCGCACGCAACTGAAAGGACATCTCCAGGTGGGCCGGCCATTGAGGCGTTTCGTCCGACGCAAGCTGTTCGAGCGCCCGCTCGTCGAGGACGACCTCGTCATGTCCGTCGAGGACGGCGGCCTGCGCCAGCGCCACCATTCGCTCATCCCGCTCGGACACTCGCGGACGAGGCTGGGTCGCAGCGCCCAGATATCCGGCCGGGAGCCCGAGCCCGACGTCGGGATTCACCAATTCCAGGACGGGCACGAGCGTGCCGATGCCATAACGCTCGAAGAAGCGGGTGTGGTAGGTCTGCCATGCCCGTGTTCCGTGCGGATGGGCGGTCAACCGGGCGAGCACGGAAGCTGCGGCTTCAGCCTCGCGTGCGACGTGGCGAGGCAGAACGAGGCGGCTGTCGAGATGCAGGTCCAAGGCAATCGGCGGGGCGGGCTCGGCGCTGAGATCCCTCATCCGGGACGTGACATCGGTCCGCGTGCGTCGCCTGGTCGCAGGTTCGGCAGTGGCGTTGTGCCGCGTGAGTTCATCCTGGATTTGGCGTAGCCGAGCCAGTTGGTCCCTTGCCTGCGGAATGTCGTCCACCGGGGCGGCGTCGAGCTGTCCGATCACATGCCCGAGCACGTCGACGACCGTGGAAGCCGGACGGAGGCTGGTGATCAGGACGCGCTGTTTCACAAGGTCAGCCAGCATCCCGGCGATCGACGGCAACGACACCGAAGGAAACTCCGCGGCGAGTTTCGCGGCGAGTTCGTCGCACCGAATCGGCGACCGGGCAGCTTCGACGGCCAACTGGACTGCTGTCGTGTGTCGAACTGAGACCTCGGCTGTAGGAGGGCGATCCCGGTCATGGTTCCCAGACGGATAAGGCACGATCAATCGATCGCCGCGTTGAACGCAAGGGGCGTTGGTCACTAAGTGGAGTCGTAGGAAGAGTTCCGGGCACGATTCCAACTGCATGATCACGTCCGCCAGCCAGGCCCCGGTGGGGCGCGCGACAACGCGGTGGTGATCGCCCCAGCGCCAGGTCAGCCTCTTGCCGAACGATGCCGGGGCCACCCCGGCGAACAGGCCGAAGGGGGTGGCCCGGCCCGTCATCCGCAGGAGATATCGAGCCACAGACGACGCTGCCCGCCGTATCCGTCGGGCATCGGGGGCCTCCGCTGCAAATATCGTTTGCACTTCCTGTGCGAGCGCGGGGCTGGCATGGCCGATCGCGTCGGTGACCGCGTCGATCGTCCAGACATTCCGCAGCCACGTGAGCCAGTGGGCGACGTGTTTCGGAGAGTCCACGGAGAGATCAGGGCACGCTGGCACCGGTAGTTCCGTCAACGCGGCGGCACGCAGGAACGCAGAGTCGTCGCATCGATACAACCGGCCATCCACGGTGCCCCTCCTCGCCCGAACATCCATGCCTTCGCCCAGGTATCGCCGAGAGCCTGAACTCCCCGGCGCCGGTGCGCCGGCTTCAGCCGACGTTGGTGGCGCAGGCCTTGGGGCACGAGCTGCCGCAGTTGTCGTCCGTCAGGTTGATCAGGGAGGCGGCGGCGTCGCTGGACTCGAGGATCCGGATGTCCAGGTCGAACGGGTCCTCGTGCGCCGTCTGCCCGGCGGACGGGAGGGGCTCCATCGTGCTGTGGCTCATCTGCTGGTCCTTCCGTTCGGTGGAACGCTCGGTAGTTACACGCGCCCGATGCCGCTGACGACCGGTGACGGCCGCTGCTCAGTAGCCGCTGGGCAACGCAGTGCGACGTTAAGCGCGGTGGATCCGGCGAGGCGATGAGTGTGACCAGATGTGACAGGTCACTTTTCGTCATCCAGGAATTCGACGGCGTCTTGGAGGAGCCTCCGGGCGTGTGCCCCGTAGACGGCTTCGTCCGCCAGCGAGCCGAAGACCTGCCCGTACATAGCGATCTCGCGCGGGTTGGTGATGCTCAGGTAGCCGGAGACGAGCTCGACGCTGACCTGCTCGCCGTCGTAGATCCAGAAGTCCTCGACCGGGCGGGTCTCGCGGCCCGGCCTCATCGGGACGATCCCCAGCGACACCGCCGGTTGGGAGGCCGCTTCAGCGAGGTGGGCAAGCTGTTCCCGCATCACGTCCATGCCGCCGTTCCCCGTCCGCAGAACCGACTCCTCGACCAGGAACGCGAACGTACGTCCGGGCCGGTGGAGGAGCTGCTTGCGTTCCATGCGGACGGCGACAGCGGCCTCGACATCGTCAATCAGCCCGCGGCGCCGCCGCACCGCCCGCAACACGGCCCGGGTGTAGTCCTCGGTCTGGAGGAGGCCGGGAAGCAACCACGACGAGTAAGACCGGAAGGCGCGGGTCCGCTCGAACAACGGGAGGACGGACTCCTGCGCCCGCTTCAGCCCGCTGCGCTCCATACGACGCCACTCGACCCACATGCCCTCGGCGGTCCGCAGCGACGCGACCAGGTCGGCGGCCTGGTCGTCGACCCGGCACACGCGACACCACGTCCTGATGTCCTCGGCGGACGGCGGGCGGCGAGCGTGCTCGATCTGGGAGACCTTCGTCCGATCCCACCCGGCTTCCGCGGCGAGCGCCTTTGCGGTCAGCCGGGCATCGGTGCGGATCTCCTTCAGCTGATCGGCGAGCACTTGCCGGGCGGCCTGTGCTGACGACGAAGGCGAGCTGGGCACGATGGCGGGTCCAGTGGTATCGGTCAGGCCGGCCTGTAGTCCTCGTGTGGGATCGCCCGTTCCCACACGGCTTCGAACGCCGTCAGGCACAGCGACACCAGCGCCGGCTCGTCGCGATTCTCAGGCTGCTTCAGCGACGAGCCGTCCCCGGCGAAATGGTTGAACTGCACCACCCGGTCGTCGAACACCCAGTAGTCGTTCAGCGGCACGGCCAGATCGAGCGCCCGGCGGCGGGGCAGCCACCGCACCTGCTCACCGGCGGCCACGTTCATCGGCGTGACGCCGTGCTCGAACCAGATGTAGTCGGTGACCGGCTCGGAGACAATCCGGGCACGGCGAACAGACACGCCACGCGCAACCAGCGGCGCCACGAGGTCGATCCAGTCTCGTCCCCACTCGATCGGGTCGAAGCGATCGCCGTCCCGCCACCTCAGGAAGTCGGGATTGGCCGGGGTGTAGACATCCCGCTGTTCCAAGTGCACGGCGGAGAACCGGCACCCGGTCAGCAGGGAGGTGAACGACTCGGGAACCGGCGCCCCGGTCTCCTCATTCGCCGTGGCGGCCTGGCCCGCGCCTCCCTCGCTCGTACGTGCCATTGATCGCCTCCAGGATGATGTCCTTCATCACCGGCGGCAGCTTCACCACCACCTCGTGCTCGCCGATCGGGCTGTGCCCGTCGACTTCGGCCAGCGCCTGCGGGTCGGTGACCTGCTCGCCCTGGAACCAGACGTCGCCGGTGTCCTCATCGACGTAGACGGCCGGGCACTCATTGGTCGGGGTGTCCGGCGTGATACCAACGAAACTTAGTCGCACGACAGCCTCCAGCGTCGCGAGTGTGACCAAGGGTGACGCCCGCCTGCTCGACTTTCACCCGCACCCCGAACACCGTCAAGTCTCGAGACGGACGGACTCTGCAACCGTCGTGGAACACTCGTAAGGCAATCGGGCAGTGCGGAAGATGAGGTCTTCGAGCCACGTAACCCCAGGTCGTATGGACTATTACGGCGAGAGATCGGGGACAAGGCGAACGGCTGCGATGAGATGCGCAGCAGCCCCCGGGATGTCAGCGATGGGGCACAACGGCTCGCACCAACCGCCGACTACGACGCCACCACGGGACGCTGTTCGCCTCCACTGCCAGTACAGGACGTGCCGTCCAGGCCACGGCAGGCACCAGACGGTCCGGTTAGACCGCGGATCGGCGCCGACGAGGCGGGCCGACACCGAAACGGTGGGCGGCGCCCATTCCCATGTGCTGGCCGCGCACAGGCCCGCATCGCTGAGGTTGTCGACGAGATCGCGCGCCAAGTCGAACCGGTCGGGCGGACCGTACCGTGGCTCGCGGACCGGCGGCGCACCACCGGCTCCCAGGTCGTAATGCCTTCCCACAGCGGTCAACTCCCCGGCAGCGCGAAGGCCACGGCCTTGCCCGGTTGCCCGGTTGAGGAGACGACCGTGGGATACGCCTTGCACCGGCCGCCTGAAATCCGGTGGACGATGGCCAGGCCATGGCCGCTCTCCTGCGGCACCTCGTCGGGAACGCAGTCCGACGTCTCGGTCCGGTGGAGCTTCTCGAAGATCTCCGGAATGCCGAACAGTCCGGCATCACCATCAACGACCTCGCACCAGGCCGGACGTCCGGCGATGAGCACAAAGCGGATCTCGTAAGGCCCGCCGGCGTAGGAGACAGCGTTGGCGGCGAGCTCACCAACGGCCAGCTCGGCGTCACCGACATCGCCTTCGTCCGCGCCGACCTTCCGCAGGACCTCCCGGACCGCCGCCCTAGCGTGACGCGCGGTCCGTTCGTCCGGAAGACCATGGGTCTCCAGACGGAGACCGGCGCACTCCGTCTCTTCGATGACGGGCTCGTCGGCCTGTTCGGATATCACCTCCCGCTCGGGCCCGGGGGACTCCGCCACAACCACACCTCCTGAACGGTTCTGGCTGCGCCTCGCAGCCCGCTGACCATGTCTGAGTGCCAGAACAGTGACGCAGAGTCAGCAGGCCGCCAATCGCGGGTAATCCACGAATCCGCAGAAACCGTGGAGCAAACACGGAAACCGACTTCGAACCCGTGGAGGATCCGCCGGACCACGATGCGGGCCGGTCAGGCAGCAGTTCGGGTCGATCAGCGCGGTCTACGCTGAGGGCACTGGCACCCGGGCCTCAGCGGAACAGCATGGGGAGAAGCGAATGGCGCGAGGAGAGCATGCACCGTCCTGCGCACGCCGGTGGCGCGAACGGGCCCAGGCCGAGGAATGGCGGACGTGGGAACTGGTGCAGGCCATCCACCGCTGCTGTGGAGTGAGCCTGCTCAAGGCCCATCGCCTCGCCCATGGCTGGACGGCCCAAGCCGCCATCGACCACCTGACCGAGCTGTGCGAACACGAGCACCTCGGGGAGCCGCACGCCAACATCGACCTGCTGAACGTGTGGGAGAACGGCCGAGGCCGTCCACGGCCGGACACCGTCGACCGGCTCTCCAGGCTGTACCGGGCCAACCCCATCCGCCTCGGCCTGGCCGCCGACTATTCAGACGATGCCGTCACCGACGCGGCCGCGATCGTCCCTGCCCCACGCACTCCACCTCCCTCACCTCTCACCCCGCACGTGCCGGTGCTCACGCCCAGCGCCCTGCACAATCCCTGGCCGGCACACGAGTCCAAAGACGAGACCACCAGGCGAGCTCTGTTCAACGACGTCATGATCGGGAACGCCCGGATCTCCCGCGGTCGCCTGATGGCGGAAGTGGACACGCTTCGGCAGCAGATGGACCGGACCCTGGCTTCCGGCACGGTCACCGAGGACCAGATGGACCGTCTGGAGCAGACGGTCTTGCACTGCCGCCGCGACTACCTGGCCACACCGCCCTTGCCGATGCTGTGCCAGCTCATGCTGGAGTTCAGTGATGTCCGCAGCCTCGCCTCCCAGCGGCAATCGGGCCCGATCCAATGTCGGCTCTCACGAGTCGCCGCCACATTGGCGATCCTCAGCGCGGACGCCCTGATGAAGCTCGGAGACATCCGCCAAGCACGCGCCTGGTACGGGACCGCCAAAACGGCCGCCGACGACACCGGCGACCCCCAGCTCCGCGCGTTAGTCCGTGCGCAGGAGGCGATGCTGCCTTACTACTACGGCGATCCAGCCGAGACGGTGAGCCTCGCGCGAGAGGCCCAAGCCTTCGGCCGCGCCAAGCCCTCGTCGCCCACGGCACTCGCCGCAGCCGCCGAAGGGCGTGCCCTGGCCCGCATCGGCGACCGACAGGGCGCCATCGCCGCGCTCACCCAAGCCCAACGGCTCTTCTCCCAAATCAAAGGCCGCAACACCGGGGCGCTGGCTTTCGACTTCACCGAGCAGCGCCTCTACCTGTACATGAGCGGCGCTCACGCGCACCTACCAGACCTGCAGCGCGCTCAAGCAGTACACGACACGGCCTCGGCACTGTGCCGTCCGACCAGCCCGGGCATCGACCCCGCACTGATCAGACTCGACCGGGCGACGACGCTCGCCCGTAGTGCTCGGGAGGCCGAGGCATGCGAACTCGCAACGCAGACCCTCCTGGCACTGCCGCCGGAACAGCGAACGACCATAGTGTTCGTCCGTGCCCGAGACGTCCGCTCCGCCATCCCCGCCAGCCGCCGACGCGACAAGGCCCTGCACACCTTTGAAGAGGCCCTGGCCCTGGACACTGCCACGGGCCCCGGTCACTGAGATGCCGAACCAACTCACCGGCGCGACCAACCTCCGCCAACGCGCCCACCAGATACTCGACGACGCCTGCAACCGAGCCGACCTCGACCCGACCGGCGCCGAACTCCTACGGCTGCGCAGCAACGCGGTATTCAAACTCCGCGCGCCGATCATCGCTCGGATCGCCACGGCCCCCACCGCCAGCGAGCGGCTCCCCACCGTCCTAGCGGTCACCCGCTGGCTCGCCGACCGCGGATTCCCGACCGTACGGCCAGCCGACGGAATCACCGGTCAACCGATGAAGGTCGACGGCGCCACCGTCACCTTCTGGCACTACATCCCCACCGCACCGGCCCCCGCCACCACAACCGACCTCGGCCGACTACTCCGTACCCTCCACACCGGCCCAACGCCACCGTTTCCGCTCCGGGAACTGACAGATCCGCTGGCGAGCATCCGCACAACAGTCCAGCACCAACCCGGCGTCCTCGACCACGACGATCGAGCCTGGCTCACCGACCGCATAACCGACCTCACCAACGCCTGGCTCGCCCTGCCGTTCCGCGAGCCTCCGGCACTCCTCCACGGCGATGCATGGATAGACAACCTGCTCCGCCACGAGGACGGCCACGTAATCCTCGGCGACTGGGACAGCGTCGCCCTCGGCCCCCGCGAGTGGGACCTGATCCACAGCTACCACGGCGAACGCCGTTTCGGCCTCTCACCCGCAGACGTGAACGACTTCGCCGCCGCCTACGGCGACGACCTCCGCGAATGGGACGGCTACGAAACCCTCATGCAGATCCGCGACACCTACGCCATCGGCATCCACATCCGCAACGCCCCCGGCGACCCCTTCTCCCGCCAAGAGCTAACCCACCGCCTCACTTGCCTAAGAGCCAGCGACACCCGCACCCGCTGGCACATGAAAGACAGCAGCAACCTGTGAAGCACAAGGGACTGTGTGAGCCTCGATGGTCGGCGTACAAGCCGAACAGCGCTCGCCTACGATGGCAGGTCAAGCCCGCGCATCCTCATATGAGACGAGTTAGTTCGGCCGCACCCGGACACTTGGGGAGCCGTGATCACGGTGTGTGGGTCGCTACGCTTAAGCGGTAAGGGGACGTAGTTCAGCCGCCGCAGCCGGAGGTGACGACGTGGGACTGTTCGGAAAGCCCCCAGCACCACTTGATCCAGACTTCGAAGCCTCCCTACGCGAGCCCACTAAGTACATGCGGAAGATAATCTCGAAGTCACAGGATATCATTCGCGCTAACCTAGAGTCCGGCGAAGAGCTTCGACTCATAGTTCCCAGCGACCTCCTCAGTAGCGACCATACGTTCGTGGTGACCACTCGACGGCTCCTTATCTTCGAGAGCCCACCGTTCAAAGGTGCCTGCACCAAGTTGAAGTACGTCATTCGAGTGACCGACTCCTATCACCTCACGGTCGACGAAGTGAACAGAGAGCGCTATTACATAAGGCTGGAAGGACCGGACTTCACCGCCACCATGGAGACCAGCAACGGCGCAAGTGCTTCGGTGCTCGCATCGGCCGTTGAAGCTATGGGCAAATAGGGCCAAGCCGTATGACCTAAAAGCTGAGGCGCGGCTGAACCGGATCTCCCGGTGTCACGCAGATGCGAGAAGTGCCCTACTCTGCATTTTATTAACCATGCGGCAAACCACCGCTACTTATCCTATTCCGAATCCAACTCAACGGCGCGTTCACTGCACTGTAGGGTTGCTCGAACTCCACTGGTTCGCCGATGTTCTTGAGGGCCCTGCTGACCTGAACAGGCTCAGTGGCCATGCCAGGGCCCCGGTCCCCGGCCGCGAAAGTCAGCCAGTCGATGAGCCAACGTGCATGATGATCCGCCGCCCCTCACCGAGCCGGAACAGGTGCATGAGCAGCACCGACGAGTAGTCGTGCACGAGCCTTCTGCCGACGAGCAGATCCTCTCCGGGCAGCGCGGCAGCGTAGGTGACGTCGTCGAATGGGTAGGTGCTGTCCGCGATCGCCTCAGCCGCATCCATCCGGGTGCATCTGCCGGACAAGGTTCTCGCCAGCAGTCCGGTCCGAGCGCGATGCTCCAGCCTGAGAACTCTGTGGAGATCCCCCGTCATCGCCCGTCGGCGGGAGGGCTTGGAGTAGGCGGGACGGGTGTCCGCCGCTCCTCACCCGCCTCTCAGCCAGGTTTGCCATGCCCATAACGAGGTTCCGACACCGGGAGAGTGACCAGGTCAGGCGGCTTTTGAGCACGGAGGGTGGCTTTACCTTCGAAGCTGCAACTGAAGCTCGATCCGGAGCTTTCGCAGGTCAGGGCGATTCTGAGCAGTCCATGAGCACTCCGTAAGCACGCTCGGGTGCATACGAAGTGCTCGTGAAGTGCTCATGGCGAGGCGGACAACTGACGCCATCGATCCGTCACGGCCTTCGGGGGCGTCATGAACAACCACCAGAGCAACCACCAGCGTCCGATCCGCGCGACCGCCGGCGAGTACGGCCAGAACGCGCTGAGCATCGCCGAGCGATCCTTCCAGTTGCTGACCACCGGTCCGAGTCCGTTGGCAGTCGACGGAGAAGCCGTCGGACACGGCCTGCCCGCTCGGGCCATCGATCTGAGCGAACTCCGCGTGCTGCTGCTAGAGAAGTCCGCATCGGACGAACTCAAGGACGCCGCGTGGCGGGAGCTCGTTCGCAGGGCGCGGGCCGGTGATCCCGCGTGGGTGGTGGGCTGCGTCGGTGTGGCGATGCCGGGTCTGAAGAGCACCGCCGCGCGGGTGATCCGGTCGAGCCCGAGCCGGCTCGTCGACGACATCGTGTCGGAGCTGCTGACGGAGTTCGTCGCGCAGCTGGCGCGCATCGACATCGACCGTCCGCACATCGCAGCGCGGCTGATGCTGTGGGCTCGCAAGGGAGCGCTGCGGGCTCGCGGACGGGACGCCCGCCAGGTCCCGTGCGACCCGAGCGAGTTGCCCGCTCGTCCACTGGTCTCCGACGTCGACCCGGTCGTCCTGCTGCTGGAAGCCGCGCGGCAGGAGATCATCACCTCGGCCGCCGCTGAGCTCATCATCGCGACGCGGCTGGACGGCCTGTCCGTCCAGTGCCTGGCCAAGGACAGCGGGGTGCCGGCGAGCCGCTTGTACAAGCAGCGGCAGGTTGCAGAGGACCGTCTCTTGGCTGCAATTCGGGATGGTCGAATCTCGGCGATGTCCGTCGCTCCTGACGCGAACATGTGAACTCCAACGAGGACCTGTTCCGGTGCCGGTTCGTTGGCACACGGATCGCATTTCGGCCATATGGGGCAGATAGTCAAGCCGACCAATGTCTCTTGGCCTCGCATGTGCGGGGATTTACCCTCATCGCGGCGTGACTCGGAGTCAGAATGCTTCGCTTGCGCCTACGATCGCTCGACGTCGCCTTGCCGGTGCTGTCGCTATGAAGATCGCGGCAGCGTCGGCGGGTGACCCAAATCATGGAGGTGTGACGTTGACCGGGATCGATCGACAGGCAGCACATCGGCTCTGCTGGATCGGCGCCGCATGCGCTGTGCTGGTGCTGGCCGGTTGTAAGAGCGGTAGCGAGGCCGTCGCCCTGCCATCGCCGAGCAACGTGCCCACCTCGCCGCAGTCTTCCGTTTCGGAAGACGAGGTGGTCAGGCGCGTCTACACATCATTCATCGCCATGCTCGACCATGCCGACTCCCTTCCCGAGAGCTCCCGGAAGCAGCAATTGTCCACGCTGATGGTCGAGCCTCAGCTTTCGCGCGTTCTGAAGCGAGCCGAGGAACTGGAAAGCAAGAACCTCACCTCATACGGGAAGGTCGTCGTTCACATCACGAGCGTGGATGTCGCCGGGAATGACGCGACCCTGCGCGACTGCCAGGACTCCAGCAAGGCCGGCGTCATGAACAGGAACACGCACAAGAAGAGCAACCGAGGCGTCGAGAAGGGGAACACCAAGGCGTACCTGGTCAAGTCCGCCGATGGGAAGTGGCGCGTCAGCAAGTACGTTGTCCTGGGCGAGGGCTGCTGACATGGCATCCGTTTCCTCTGTCGTGCTGACCAGTGGCGCACTCCTGATGCAGCCTATTTCGGCTCCCCCTCCCCGCGACCCGATTCCTCCTGAGGCCAACCTGAACGGATATGGCTTCGGGGCGCAGGATGACGGGCGCCCTGGGAGCGTCAAACCCGGCTCGCAGCCGACCGGGGCAAGTGCTCCCGTCGACGATTCGCACGACATCGGTCCGCACGATTGTCGGACGTTGAGCGATGACGTGGAGGTATGCACACCGGTCCGCAAGAAGTCCGCAAAGGTGTCCCCGGCGGAGTTGGCATTGAGCAGATGGACACGGATGCCGATCCCCACGCCGGTGGTACGGACGGCGCCACCTCGCCGATCGGCCGGTCTCGTGGGTCTGCCGGAGTGGTTCTGGGTGACGAATTCCCGGCCGATCAGCGGCCGGACCACAGCGCGCGATGTATGGGTTGAAGTGACGGCCAGGCCGCAGGGCCTGACGATCGATCCCGGCTACGGACATCGCGTCGTGCGCTGCGCAGGAGTGGGCACCGCGTATGACAAGTCTCGTCCGGCATCAGCGCAGCGCACCGATTGCTCGTACACGTTCCAGCGGTCATCGGCGCATGAGCCGGGTGGCGCGTATCGGGTGCGGGTGACGGTGACGTGGGGTGGTACGTGGCGGGGTTCCGACGGGTCCGGCGGGGCGCTGCCGCCGTTGACGCGTTCAACCAGTTTCCGGTTGCGGGTGGCCGAGGCGCAGGGCCTGTACGGATGAGGAGCGCGATGAGATTCAGCGGCGGCACGCTGCCCAAACCGGCGGTTCCGAAGCTGACCGGCGGACCACTGCCCGCGTCGTCGAAGCGGCTGGCGCGGCAACGGAGGTCCGGCTGGATCGCGACCGGGGTGATGCTGCTGGTGTTCGCCATGGCGGCGAATGTCTACCTGTTCCGTTCAGCCGGAGAGCGGATGCCGGTGGTACGGGTGGCACGCGACGTCCCGGTAGGGCACAGGATCGTCCAAGCCGATCTGGACGTGGTACGGGTGGCGACGGATTCGCCCGGCGCGACGATTCCGCAGCGTCAACTGCGCGAGGTGATCGGGCAGCACGCCGCCGTGGGGTTGCGGAAGGGGACGTTCCTCGCGGCCTCACAGCTGACAGCCCAGCAGAGTCCGCAGCGCGGGCAGGCGCTGGTGACGGTGCCGCTGAAGGCCGGCGCCGTACCGCCGGGCCTGGCGCCTGGGTGGCGTGTCCGCGTGGTCTTCGCCTCCGGCGAGCAGAGCGCTGATGCCGGTTCGGTGCGGAGCCGTGCCCAGGCCGGTGTGCTGCGGGACGTCACGGGCGTTGTCGACCAGGTGGAGAGCCCGGACGCCGAGGGGGCCGTGGCGGTATCGCTGCTGGTGGCCGATTCGGACAGCAGCACGGTGGCTCGGCAGGCAGCGGCCGGATCGGTCGTGCTCGTGGTGACTGAAAGGAGAGGTTGAGCCGATGGGGCTGTGCTGCCTGATCTCTCCCGGTGGTGCTCCCGGGGTATCCACCACGGCCCTCGGTCTGTCGTTGCTGTGGCCGGGGCGGGTGCTGTTGGCCGAATGCGACCCGATGGGACGCCGTGTACTTCCGGGATTCATGGCGGACCGTATGCGTGGCTCAGCCGGTCCGGGGCTGCTCGGGCTGGCGATGGCGGTGGAAGCCGGCCAAGAAGCGGCGGTACCGCTGAAGGAGTACGTGGTGCCGATCGTGGACGACGGGCACGTGGAGCTGCTGCATGGTGTCCGTGATCCGCGGCATGGAACGCGGTTGGCTCCGGTGTGGCCCAAGCTGGCCGAGGCGCTGACGGCTTGGGACGGCGATGTGATCGCCGACCTGGGCCGAGTCGGCGGCGCTGACACCCCCACCGAGCTGCTGAAGGCGGCTGACGCCGTGGTCATGATCCTCAAGCCGACGTTGCCGCAGGTTGATGCTGCCAAACCGCGGCTGGACACGCTCAAGGGGTTGGTCGGTGAGCACGCGACACTCGGGTTGGGTCTGATCGTCGATGGGCCCTACAGGGCAGCCGAGGTCGAACGTGCCCTGGACGTCCGGGTACTGGCCGAGCTTCCGTCCTCGCCGGTGGACGCCAGGGTGCTGTCGGATGGTGCGCGTCCTCGGCTGACGTTCAGAACCTCGCTGCTGGTCCGTTCGCTCGAACACCTGGGACGACGACTCCACACGGCAGTCGTCTCCTCGGACTCGACGGGCTCCTCTAGGAGCCGAGCAGCGCGGTCGAAGCCGCTGGCAAAAGCGGGAGCTCACGAGTGACCGCGCCCGGCTGGAACCCCACCGGAATGGACACCCCGGCACCGTTCGCCCTTCCTCTGCAGCGGAACGGCGAAGCGAACGTGTGGGCCGCGGTCCGGGAGGTATCGGCGCAGCTCGTCGACGTCCTGGGCGACGGGGTCGACCGGGTTCGATCGCGGCAGTTGATTGATACCCAAGTCCAGGCATGGGCCCATGAGCAGATGACCGCCGGGCGGGTCATATCGGCGTCCGAGCAGCAGCAGGTTGCGCGACTGGTGTTCGACCGCCGTTTCGGGCTCGGCGCCCTGCAGCCCTACCTGGAACGTTCCGACGTAGAGAACATCGTGGTCAACGGCTGCCGCCAGACCTGGATCAGCTACACCAACGGCGCGAAAGAGCCGGGCCCGCCAGTCGCGGAAACCGACGAGGACCTGATCGAGTGGGTGCAGTTGCTGGCGCGGCGCGGCAACACCGGCCGCGAGTTCTCCCATGCGTCCCCCTTGCTGGACGTCGCACTCAACGACGGGCTTCGGCTTGCCGTGGTCGGTTGGGTCTCTCGGCAGCCGCATCTGGCGATCCGAGTGCACCGCCTCGTCGACATTGCCTTGCGGCAGCTCACCGAACTCGGCACCCTCACACCGCCGCTGGAGCAATTTCTGCGAGCCGCGATCGCCGCGCGCCGCAACATCATCGTGTGCGGAGAGGTCAACACCGGCAAGACCACCCTGGTCCGGGCTCTGGCCGGCGAGATCGCCCCGCGGGAGCGAATCATCACCCTGGAAAGCGACTTCGAGTTGTTCCTGGACGACCCGAGACTGGCCCACCGGCACCACGACGTAGTCGCCCTGGAAGCGCGCCAGGCCAACTCCGAAGGCGCGGGCGAGGTGCGATTGCAGGACCTTGTGCCGGCTTGCCTACGTCTCAACCCGGACCGCGTCATCGTCGGTGAAGCCCGGCACGGGGAACTCGCTCCGATGCTGGAGGTGATGTACTCCGGGGCGCGCGGCTCCATGTGCACGCTGCACGTCCACCGCCCAGAGCACGTCTTCAGCCGCGTCATCCAGCTCGGCCGCCGCGCCGACCTCGGCTTGAGCGCTGACGACGTGCATCTGATGTTCGGACTGGCTGAACCCCTCATCGTGTACCTGGAGCGCGACCAAGCCACCAACGGCAGGTACGTGTCCCAGGTGATGGAGATCGGGCCGCCCGCGGACTCCGCCGAACCCACTCGCAACTTCGTGTTCACTCCCGGCCCGGACGGACGTGCCGCACCAGCAGGCGGGCACATCAGCTCCCGCTTGCTGGACGAACTCCTCGAGCAAGGCTTCGACCCCGAGCTCCTGACACCCTCACCAGCGGATGGGGGTTGGGCATGACGGGGCTGCTGGCCGCATTCGCCGGCCTGTGCACCGCTGGAAGCGTCCTTGTGCTCGTGGGTGCAGTCCGGGGCGTCGGGTTCGGCGAGCGAGACGATCGTCCGCCGTCCCGGTTTCACACGATGCTGCGGTCACCGGCATGGCCTGGGCGTCGCAACCGGCTGCTCGGCGCTATCGCCGGTGCAGCGGCGGTCCTGCTGCTGTCGGGATGGCCGGTGGCGGCGCTGGCGGTCGGAGCCGCGGTGTACGCGCTACCGCCGATGCTGTCGGGCCGCGCGCCGCAGCGACGCATCGCGCGGCTGGAAGCCCTCGCACAGTGGTCACGGCGGCTGGCGGAGATGATCGGGGCCAGCCGGGGCCTGGAGCAGGCATTGGCCGACAGCGCGCGAGTCGCCCCCGCCGCGATCCGCGAACCGGTCGCGCTGCTGGCCGGACGCCTGAACAACCACGCCAACACCGAGCAGGCGCTGCGGGCGTTCGCCGATCAGCTCGACGACCCCATTGCCGACCTGATCGCCTGTGCTCTGCTTCTGGCCACCCGCCGCCGTGGCCCAGGGACGCGGGAGGCGTTGGGGTTGCTGGCCGACGCGGTCGAGCACGAGGTGATCGTGCGCCGCGACGTCGAGGCCGAACGGGCCGGACTGCGGACGACGCTGTCCGTGATCGTCGCCTCTGTCGGGGCGCTGAGTGTGCTGTTCGCGTCCTCGCAAACACTTGCCGGCCCCTATGACACCCCGCTGGGTCAGACCGTCCTGGCGGTCGTCGCCGGCATCTACGCGGCCGGGCTGTGGTGGATGCGGCGGCTGGCCGTCCTGTCGACCGGCTCCAGATTCCTGCACGTCACCCGCCGCACCGTCGAACAGGGGGCGGCACGGTGACGCTCCTAGCCGCTTTCGCCGCATGCCTGGGCGCCACCGGACTCATCGTGCTCGCCCGGGAGTTGCGGCCTGCGCCCCCGCGCCTAGACACGGCGTTGGCCCGTCTCCAGGCCGTATCGCTCCCGCCTTCCGCTGCCTCGGCCGGCACCGCGACGCCGGGCGAGCGGGTGGGACGGTGGCTGGCCGAACGGGTTGCGCGGCCGACCGGCATGGTGGCCGTCCCCAGAGCCGATCTCGCCCTGCTGGGACGGTCGGTCGAGCGGTTCATGCTCGACAAACTGGCTCTGTTCATCACCGGTCTGGCCGCCCCTGCGGTGCTCGGCGCCCTGGTAGCTCTCAGCGGAAGTTCGTTGCCATGGTCATTCCCGATGCTGGCCGGGCTGATGCTTGCGGCGGTGCTGTCCTTGATCCCGGACTGGAGCGTTCGGTCCCAGGCCCGGCAGCGGCGCCGGGACTTCCGCTACGCCTTCACCTCCTACCTGCAACTGGTCGTCCTGGAACGGCAGGCGGGCGCCGCCCTCAACTCCGCCCTGGAGAACCCCGCGAAGATCACTGACGGGTGGCCGTTCCAGCGCATCCACCAGGCCCTTACCCGTGCTCGGCACGCGCAGCAGCAGCCCTGGCGTGCGCTCGCTGACCTCGGCGCCGACATCGACGTCCGGGACCTGACCGACCTGGCCCACACCGCCGAGATCGCCGGAGCCGAGGGCGCCAAGATGCACGATGTGCTCATCGCCAAGATCACTTCGATGCGGCATGAGGCGTCCGCCGCCGCGCGGTCCGAGGCCAACGCCCGCACCACTGCGATGTGGGTGCCGACCTCTCTGCTGATGCTCGGCTTCGTGATCCTGATCGGCTTCCCGTTCTTCTCCAAGCTCCTTTCATCTGGCTGAGGCCCACTTCGCATCATCGACTCGGGGGACCATGAACGCGCTCAACACCGCTGCAGCACGCTTGGCGATCGCCCTTCTCAACCGACTCGCAGATCTCGACGTCCGGCGCGACCGGGGGTCGGGTGTGGTGGAGACGATCATCATCGTGGCTGGATTCGCCGGCCTGGCCTTCACCGTCTACCTCGCCGTCGCCGGGAAGGTGAACGGCTGGATCAGCAAGATCCCCGGTTCCAGCGGCCCATGACCCGGCGCAACCCGACCAAGGGCGCCGGGCGGGACACGGGATCGGCGACCGTCACGGCCGCCATTGTCTTCCCCGCCGTCGGCGTGCTGTTCCTAGCGCTGCTGCAGACGGTCATGGTCTCGGTCGCCCGAGACGTTGCCTTGTCGTCCGCTGAGGAAGGACTTCGTGCAGCTCGCGCCCGTCATGGCAGCGCGGCCGACGGCCGATCCGCCGCCATCGCCTTCGCCCGTGCCGAGCCTGTTCTGCGTGCACCGGAGGTGACCGTGTCCGGGGGGACGACCATCGCCGTCCAGGTGTCCGGACGCGCCCCCTCGATTCTGCCCGGCGTCGACATCGCCGTCAGCCGCACGGCGCGGGGGGCCAGAGAACGCTTCACCACCGAGCAGCCATGAGGAACCGCCTCAGACGGAGGACGCTGCTGCGCACCGAGGACGGGGGGAACGCAGCCGTGGAGGTGGCGATCCTCGCCCCAGTGTTCATCACGTTCCTGGCCGGATTACTGCTGGTGATGCGCGTCCAGCACGGCAGCGCCGTCGTCGCCCAGGCCGCCGCCGACGCGGCCAGGCATGCCTCCATCGCACGCACCGCCACCCAAGCCCGCGCGGACGCAACAGCCAGCGTCATGGCAACGCTGGGTGACCGCGGACTGCACTGCCGCCCGACCATCCAGCTCGACCTATCCGGCTTCCGCCGCCCGGTGGGTCAGGTCGGGACGGTATCGGCGCGGGTCACCTGCGTCATCAGGCTCGCCGACGTGGCGCTACCGGGCATGCCCGGAACACGCACCGTGACCAAGACTCACCGGTCTCCCATCGATCCCTACCGAGGAAAAGGCCAGTGACCGGCTTGGGCTCATGGATCGGCCGCCGCCGGCAGTGCCTCACCGACGCGGGCAGCGTGAGCATCTTCGCCGTCATCCTCACCCTGGTCGTGGTGGTGCTCTTCGGTGCCGTCGTCGATTTCGAGCAGAAGCTCGAAGCCCGCCAGGACGCCAACACCGCGGCCCAAGAAGCCGCCCGCGCCGGAGCCGGACGTGTTGACCTCAACCGCGCCTACAGCGACGGCAAGTTCACCGTTGACCGCCGTGCCGCGGTCCGCGCTGCTCGGGACTACCTGCGGGCGGGCGGTTACACCGGCACGGTGACGACGTCCGGAACGCACGCCATCCACGTCCACGTCACCATCACCCGGCCCGCAGTGTTCCTGCCCGTCATCGGCATCAGCCACTTGCGCGCGGACGGCGACGCGACCGCGAACCTGACCACCGGAGTGGAAGGACCTAACCAGCCGTGATCTACACCGGTCGCAGCCGCCTCGACGACTTCGTGCGAGGGCTCATCGCTCTCGTGATCTTCCTGTTCTTCCTGGTCGGGTGCCCGGTCGCGATGTACGCCATGGGCGGCTCGCCCATCCCGGACCGGATTCCGTCGTGGGAGGAGATCAGCGCGACCTTGATGCGGCAGGACAGCGACCAGAGCGTGTTCCTGGCCACGATCTTCCTGATCGGCTGGGGCGCGTGGTGCCTGTTCATGATCACCGTCTGCTCCGAGGCGGTGAACTATCTGACCGGACGATCCAGGTCCGCCGCGCCGCGTCCGGTCCGTCCGCTCCAAGAACTGGTCCGAACCCTGGTCGCCACAGCCACCCTCACCTTCAGCGCCGCCGCTTCTCTGGCCAGTTCGGCCTCCGCCGCGACCACCATGCACGCCGCGACCGGAGTCCATGCCGCTGCCGGTCCCGAATCCGGCGAACAAGGGCATCTATCTCCCGCGCAAGACGCACCACCGCAGGGGTCAGCCGAATCCGAGTGGACTCCGCTCCTTGCCGACGAGCCCCCGGCTCGGCCGAAGTCCGATCATCACGAGGCGCGAACTCACGTCGTCAAGCGAGGCGAAACCCTCTGGGGCCTCGCCCGCCGTACCTACGGCTCCGGCGACCGCTACCCCGAGATCTTCGAGAACAGCCGGAACATCGACCAACCCAACGGAATCCCCGCCCTCACCGATCCCGACGTTATCCACCCCGGCCAGTTCGTCCGGCTTCCGCGCCTCAGCACGCCGGAGGAGGCGTCTTCACCGTCGCCAGCAGCCTCACCGCGGCCGAAGGCGCACAAAGCCCCGCCCGAACAAGAGACGCAAAGCAGTACTCGCACGCCCGCTCCGCCCAGCTCGACGTCCGGCAGAACGACCACGTCGCCGGTGCCTAGCCCAGTCGTGGCACCGCCCGCCGACCACTCCGCCAGCCCGGCGCCCTCAGCCCCGAACGACCAGGACGATGCGGGCTCACCCCTGGCAATCTCCCTGCCGTCCGGCTCGCTCATCGGCCTCGGTCTCGCCGCCGCGCTCAGCGTGGCCGTAGCCGCCACCCGCCTGCACCGACGCCGCCGGCGTCCGCTGCCAAGCGATCCCGATGCCGCCGAGTACGTTCCCGAGCCCCCGATCCCGACCCCCGTCCTCAAAGCCCACAAGGCGCACCTGGACATCTACGCCGACCGTGAGGCGTCTGTCCCATCCGACCCGGAACTCGTCCGCAAGGACCTGCTCACTCCTGAACCCGACCACCTAGTCGTAGGCACCCGCGACGGCCAAGCCGTCACCATCCCACTGGCAGGACTCAGCCTTGGCCTATCCGGAGATGGCGCGCACGCTGCCGCCCGAGCCATCACCACCGAACTCCTGCCCAAGTCCCGCCGCTACCGCGCCGAGATCGTCATCCCCGGGGCTGACGCCGATGCACTCTTCCCTGGCACCGACATCACCGGCTTGGCCCGGGCAGTTGAGGGCCTGATCATCACGCCGTCCCCGAACGAAGCCGTCGAACACCTCGAAGCCGAACTCCTGCGCCGCAGCCGAATGCGCCAGACGGCCGAATTGCCCGACGTAGCCGCTCTACGCATCGACGACCCCGCCGAACCGCTGCCGACGATGCTTCTGGTCGCAGCAGCCCCCACGCACGACGCGACGGCGGTGTACAACTCCGCTACCGTGCACGCCCTCGCCATGCTCGGCCGCCGCTACAGCATCGGCGTACTACTCCTCGGCACCTGGGAAGTCGGTACCGGCCTGGCACTCGCCGACGACGGAACCGTCACCGTCGCCAACGGCCCCTGCGCCGACCAGTTCACCGGAGCGCGCCTGTTCCACCTGACTGTCGACGACGCCTCCGACATGCTGCAGACCATTCAGACCGCCACCGGTAGCGAACCCATCATTCCCGCGCCCGTAGGGAGCGCCAGCACCACGCCTGAACCCGCCCCAGAGAGTGCTCACTCCCTCGTCCCGCCGCCCCGCCCCTCCACCGAAGGCCGACAGGCTCCCGCCCGACTTCAGGTACTCGGACCGGTCCTCCTCCATACCGCGGACGGCCCCATCACTTCTGGCATGCGCAAGTGCGCCAAACAGTTGCTCGCCTACCTTGCGTTGCATCCCAAGGGCGCCACCCGCGACCAAGCCATCGGCGCTCTATGGCCCGATCTCGTCCCCGAGTCCGCGGTCATCCAGTTCAACACCGCCACCACCAACATCCGCAAAGCCCTGCGCACCGCAACCGGGCTCACCGAACCCAAGTACGTTCTCCACACCGCCGGCCACTACCGCATCGACCCCGACCTCATCGATGTCGACCTCTGGCAACTGACCACCACCCTCATGGACGCCGAACAGGCCGACGACGAATCCGAGCGCGTCAACGCTCTCGCGCCGGTCAGCGACCTCTACACCGGGGAGTTCGCCAGTGGTCTCGAGTACGAGTGGGCCAATGCCCACCGCGAATATCTTCGCCGCGCCGTCATCGACGCCCTCGGGCACTTCGTCCAACTCACGCAGCAAGAGCAGCCGGGCCGAGCGCTCGCCACCCTTGAACGAGCAATCACTTACGACCCGTACTCCGAGCCTCTTTACCGTGAGGTCATGCGCCTCCAAGCCCGGCTCGGCCGCCCTGACGCCGTTCGGCGCACCTACCAACTCCTGGAAAGCCGCCTCGACGAGATCGACGCGGAGCCCGGCGGGGACACCCACCAACTCATGGCCACTCTCAGCCGCCCAAAGCCCAACGCCCGGATTGTCGGGACGCCACCGCGACGGCAGCAGTGAAGGGCAGCCCTCCCGGGAGGTGATCATGCGATCATTCCCTAGGCGCCACACGGTGGACGGATCGATCCAGACGAGGTCAAGAGTGCCTCACCGACGGTCCATGTTGATCGTGGTGCTGGCGCGGGCGACAACCAACCCGACGGGTCGATGCAGTGCGAGCTAAAGCCCTCGAAGTCTGCTAATCAGGGTACGTTTGCAACGTGCCGAAGAGTTTCAGCTACAGCAAGCCGTTCTTTTTCTCTGAAGACGATGAACCGCCGGTGTGCCCACACTGCAAAGAGCCCATTCAGGTGGGTGACAACGTCCACTGGTATGAAGACAAGCTCTGGCATACCAAGCCCTGCCCCAGTTAATTGGACTCCATGGTCGGTCGTGGGGACGGGCCTACGGGGGTGGTCGGCTTGTTGGTCGTCACTCACGTGGAGCGGGACCGCTCGTCCACCAAGGCCGTGATGAGCAGAGTGGTGGGGTGACCGGTGGGCAGCCGGTCGGCGAGCCTGATGGCGGCCGCCAGGGCCTGGTGGGCGGCCTGGTGGTCGCCGGTGCGGCCGTGCAGGTCGGCGCGCAAGTATTGAAGGTAGGCGTCGTGGGGAGCTGGCCTTTGAGGGAGAATCTCTTCAGCCCGGTCCAGGTGGGCCAGTGCTTCGGCCAAGCGACCGGTTCTGGCTGCTGCTTCGGCACGGTTGATGGCGAGGCGCGAGCGGGGGTAGGGCTCGCCGAGGTCGTTGAAGACGGCTTCGGCTGCGGAGAATTCGGTTTCGGCTTCGTCGTGGTGTCCGAGTTGGCTTAGGGCAATACCGAGCTGGCGCCGCAGCAGGGCCTCCCCTCGCGGGTGAGACGGGACGGCTTGGTAAAGGGCCAACCCGTCCCGCAGGACCTGGAGGGCATCTTCGTTGTGTCCCATCCGCATCAGGGTGGCGCCGTGGTGCTCAGCAGCGGACGCCTCGGTCAGGGTGTCACCGGCCTGCCGGGCCAGGCGTGCGGTCTCGGCGTGATGGCGCGCCGCGTCATCGAAGCGTCCTAGCCATCGGTCCAGCAGCCCGACCAGGCAATGCACGCGCGCCATGGCGCCAGGGTCATCGGCGCGGGTCGCGGAGTCCAGCGCGACGTTACAGAGTTGCCGCCAAGCGGCGTAGTCCTGGCGGTGGGTCACATAGCCCCAGAGCGCCTCGGCGTACTGCCAGGCCAGGCCGTGCAGACCCGCTTGAGCAGCCGCCGCCTGGGCCGCGAGCAGCGTCGGGACCCAGGTCTGCATCAAGGCGATCGCGTCCTGAGGCCCGGAGACCGCGGCAGAGCGCTCAGGGAGCCACCCGAAGACGGCGGCGTAGCGCCGACGGCCGGGCACGATGATGGTGTCGAGATGTGCAGCCCACATCAGGTAGTGGCGCGCGATACGGGCCACCGCGGCGATCCGCTCGTTGGTGGGCAGGTCTTCGGTGAGGTTGGTGGCGTGGGTGAGGACCGGGGTAGGCATCTGCCACTGGTCATGCTCTCGTTCGTACCGCAGCATGTGCGCCTGACGGAGATCAGCCAGCACCGTGTCGGTGGCCTCGTCGCCGAGTTGGAGGAGTGTGGCTGCTGCGGCGGTGCTGAACGGGCTCGGCATCAGCGCCAGGCGCCGGTAAGCATCCCGTAGGTCCGGCGGGAACCCGCTGTAGACGGCACCGAGTGTTGTGTTCACGATGGTCTCCTCGTCGGTGGTGACGGCCGGGTGCTGGCTGGTGGTGGAGGGGCGGAGCAGCTGCCGTGCTGGGGGCCGGGTCAGCCGGGAGGCCAGTTCGTGGATCGGACGGTGAGGGCGGGCGGCCACGTAGGCCGCGCCGGCGACGACCGCACCGGGGAGCGCGCCGCATGCGGCCACCAGCGCGCGTACTCCACCGGGCTCGTCGGACGCGCGCTCACCGATCACGTCGGCGGCCAGGTCCATCGCCGCCTCCTCGGGCAGCGGCGGAACATCGAGGTGTTCCGCGCCGTCGGCTATCAGGTCCACGAGCCGGAACCTGCTGGTCACCACGACCAGACCTGCAGCGGGCAGCAGCGCCCGCACCTGCACGGCCGTGGCGGCGCACTCGATCACCGCGACAACCGGCCGGGACGCCGTCACCGACCGCAGCAGCGCGGCGGCCTCGTCAGGATGATCGGGCACCCAGGGCGCCCCCAGGGCCCGCAGCCAGCACGACAGCACAGCGGCGACACGGCTACAGCGCTCGTCGGCCTGGCCCCGGTTCCGGCCGGTGGCTGGGCCCTGGGTCAGGTCCGCCCACAATGCGCCGCCTGGAGCGGCACCGGCACGCATGGCGCGGTGCGCGGTATCCAGTGCCAGTGCGGTGGCTCCTGCACCGGCCGGGCCGCTGATGACCAGCAGGCTCGGCCGTGCCGATCGACGCTGGGAGCCGACGATCCGGTTCAGCACGGCGCGTTCTGCCACCCGGTCAATGATCCGGTGGGGCGGCGCGGGCAGCATCATCACCGGCCGTCCTACGCTGAGCACGGGGGCGTGCAGGTGTACGTCGCCGTGCACGGCGGCGGCCTGCACGACGGTTCCTATCTGCCCGGGGCTGTCGACCCGGTTCCCGATCCGCTCGGCATTCTCGTTCATCCGGCGTCCGGGCAAGGCTGGGACCGCAGTGACGCGACGGTGGGATGGGGCTGGCAAAACGGCCCGCCCAAACTCGCTACAGGACCTTGCTGGCCTCGGCGGTAGCGAGACGTGACAGTGCTGGGACGGTGTGGGGTCACGGCCGTTCACCGCCGAACTCGCGTCTGCGGGGCAGCAGGGTGTCGAAGGCGGGAGTGTGGGCAGCGCGTTCGAGAAGACGCGGGGCCGTGGCCAGGCATTGCTGATGCCCAGCACGGTTGGGGAACGTCAGGTAGACGCTGGGGACGACGACTTGAACGTGGTCCTCGGCCAGCCAGTCGACCAGCGGGACGTAGTCGGGATCGCCGGTGATCAGTACCGCCATGTCGAGCGGTACCTCGGCGGCCGCTTCGTGACACGTGAGCGCGAGCTCCACGGCCAGGCCCTCGGGTCCGCCACCGTTCTTGCCGTGGTCGAAGGGCAGTTCGTGGCGTTGGATCTTCAGCCGGTCCAGCACGGCGGTGAACGCGGCCGGGGCGGGCTGGCCAAGCCCTTGGAAGTGGTGGGCTTCGGTGACCTCTATCTCATCGATGTGCCGGCGGAACACCGTGGACGCGTATCGGCAGAGTTGTTCGTGGAATCCCTCCAACTCGATGCGCCGACGCGTCTGGTGGTGTTGCTGGTAGTAGTGCGCCAGCGGAGCAAAGAATGCGCCGTCGTAGAAGACACCGATACGGATTGGGGCCTGGGGCATGCGTGGAACGTCTTCCTCACGGAGGGCTCCGGCGGGTGTGGCACCGGACGGATGGGCCGAGTGGTTGGACGGGGTCAGCACGTTCTAGCCACTGCGCATCGTGCGTCGGTGTTGACGCTCTTCGACGGGGGCTGGCCCGGCCTCCAGAGTGCGGGTGGCACCAGGCCCGGTTGGACGGGGTTCAGGCCGGCGAAGAATTCGGCTATCTGGGTGGGGGTGCGGAGCCGGTAGGGCGCAGCGCCGGTGCCGTTGTAGGTCTCTTGTGCCCAGGTGAGTGCGGTTCTTGTGGTGGTGGCGTCGCTGAGTGCCAAGTAGCTGCCCGGTGCCAGGCCGTCCACCAAGCGGCGCACCATCGCGTACGCGTCGTCGGTGTCGTCGATGTGGCCCATCACGCCGATGAGCAGGACTGCGACGGGTTGATTGAGGTCCAGGTGGCGGGCGGCGCCTGCCAGGACGGTTTCGGTGTCGGCGACGTCAGCGTGGACGAGGGCAGCCCGGCAGCCCGGCTCGCCGTTCAGCAACTCCTGGATGCGGATGGTCACGAGCGGGTCGTTGTCGACGTAGACGGTCCGGGTGTCGGAGGCTCCCGATCTCGCGACGATGTGGGTGTCGGTGAGGACTTTCGGGGACGGGAGGCCGGGGCCGATTTCGATGAACTGCCGCACGTCCTGCTTGGCGAGGTATTCGATCGCCTGGCGCTTGAAGCCGCGCTGACTCACCACCAGGTGTGCAAGGTCGGGATAGACCTCCTGGAAGGTGTCGGCGGCCTGCCGGTCGGCCTCGTAGTGGTCGCTGCCGCCCAGGATGTAGTTCCAGACCCGAGCCGACTGGGGCACCAGCCGGTCGACATCGTCCAACATGAGGGCCGGTACGCCAGCGGCCAACAAGTCTTGCTCCGCGTGCGCTGTGGTGCCGGACGTTGCGCTAAGCACCGCGACGCTGCCCTCGGTGGCCTGGCTCTCTCGGTCTGCAATTGCCGGTGACGGTAGTTCGAGGCCGGTCATGTCCGGAAGGGGGATGCCTGCGGCGCCCAACACCTTGGAGGCGTAGTCGAGCAGTTGGCCGGCGCAGGCCTGATGAAGCTCGCGGCTGAAGTCACCGAGTTGTGCAGCGATTTGTTTCCACTCGAGGTCGGTGAGGTCACGTTGCGTGAAGCGGGTGAACCAGGCGCGGTCCAGGACGGTGACGGCGAGGCCGTACCGGTCTGCCAGGTCCAGCAGCACGCCGGTGGGGTCGGCGCCGTAGTAGTCGTCGACCAGCGTCTCCAGTTGGGTGTACCGGTTGGAGCGGCGCTCGGCGTTCAGCAGTTCGTAGACCTCGGAGGCCCCGTAGCGGCGGTGACCACCCATCGTCCGGATCGAAGAGAGCTTGTTTCCCTTTGCCCATCGGGTGACCGTTTTCGGGTCGACGCGGAACAGCGCCGCCACCTCGGCCGGCGTGAGCAGATCAGGTGCAGTCATAGGAGCTATTGGTTTTCGACGGAGGGAAGGGGGATGCGGTGCGGCCTCGGGAACGGGGCCTTCGACAGTCCCAGAGGCCGCATCGCAGGTCAGGCAGCAGGCTCTTGCGCAGCTTCGGAGGGGACGGGCAAAGAGGACAGGGCTGTCACGTGGACCAGGCGACGCGACCACTGGCCCTTGCCCTGGCCCAGCGCGGACTCGCCCAAGCGGCGCAACTGGATGTCACCGGTACCGGCGGGTGCATCGATGTGGAAGGCGTCCCGGACCAGACGCTCGATGCAGCGGTCGCGCCGGAGTCCGGCCGCCGCGTGGATCTTCATCGTGGCCAGAACGGACTCCATCAGCGATTCCACGCCCCGGTACTTGGCGCTGATCAGCTCGTCGTCGCAGGCCTGGCCGTGGTCGAGCATGTGCGCGGCCTGGTAGGCCAGCGTGCGGGCGGTCATCAACCGCTCGTTGATCTGCCCGATCCGCTGCTCGATGGTGGGCAGCTTGGCCAGCGGCTCGTCCCGGCGACGGCGCTCTTTGGCGAACCGAACGGTCTCCTCCAGCAAGGTCTGGTGGATGCCCAGCGCGACGGCGGTCAGGTTGGGGCGGCCGTACAGGATGGACGAACTGTAGGCGACGGCGAGTCCGTCGCCCTCTCTGCCGATCATGTTGTCGGCCGGGATCCGTACGTCGTCCATGACCAGGTCACCGAAGCTGAAACCGTGCAGCCCCAGCGACGGCTGATGCGGAACCACCTGGAAGCCGACCCGATTGTCCTCGACCAGGAACGCCGACAGCGAGCGGGACCCCGCCGCCTCGGCCCCGGTGTGAACGACTACGCCATGCGGACCCCCGAGGTGGGAGTTGCCGACGTACTTCTTGCGGCCGTTCAGGACCCAGTAGTCGCCGTCGCGGCGGGCGCTGGCCTGCATGTCCAGCACATTGCCGCCCGACTCCTCCTCGGTCACCGCGATCGTCGGCAGGCAGTCACCCGACGCGATTCGCGGCAGCCACAGGCGTTTCTGCTCCTCGGTCCCGTAGTGGATGATCTTGGCGGCGCCGAGTTGGGACGCCTGGACCATGGCGCCCATCGCGCCCGACACTCTCGCCAGCTCCTCGATCACGATCGTCTTGGCGAGGTGGCCGGCGCCCATGCCGCCGTACTCGGAAGGGATGGTCACCCCGAGCCACCCCTGCCGGGCGATCAGGGCGGAGGATTGGACATCAACGGTTTGCGCGGACTCCATCCAGGCCACGCGGGGAGCGATCTCTCCCTCGGCGAAGGTGCGAACCCTTTCCCGCAGGCTCTTGTGGTCGTCGGTCTCGAACACGAACACCATCCCTTCCACTTGGACCCACCACTGCCGGACGGTCGGGTCCGGCAGAAGTCATCGCCGCGGGCTGATATCAGCCGTTTCTGTCACCGGGGCTGTGGCGGCCGCTGGTGTCGGCTCGCTGCGCGAGCGCGTCCATGAGTGCGTCGCGGTGCCGCTTGATGAGCGTGAGCGAGGTTTGCCCGGTCTCCCTGGGGAGCGGGTCGGTGCCGATGACGCACACGGTGCCCAACACGGTCCCGGTGGGCTCGTGGACGAGCGGCGCGCCAGCGTAGGTGCGGACGCCCAACTTGTCGACCACCGGGTTGGACGCGAAGTGCGGGTTGGCGCACACGTCAGACAGAACGAGCGCCTTGGTGCGGTCGAGCATCTCGGGACAGAACCCGTGATCGGGCCGCATGGTCCGGTCCACCGCCCGCATGCCGGGCGGTATGTGCAGCCCGACGAACGTCTGCTCCTGCTCGGTGAACAGGTTCACCATCGCGTACAGGTTCTGACCGTGTTCGCCGAGTTCGGCGGCGAAGGTGCCGGAGATCCGGGCGGCGAGCCGGTCGAACTCGGCGTCCGGGGTCACGCCGAGGCCGAGTTCGGCGAGCAGTTTCATGCGTTGCTCGGCGGTGTCGTGCCAGGTGGGCACCTGCAGGCCGGAGTCGGGGTCGTACTTCATGCGGAGGCTCCCTGGACGATGGGCTGGTGCGGCTGCTCAGGTTGGTGCGGGCGGGAGAGCGCGCGGTCGACCAGGGTCAGCTGCACGGTGATGGCCGAGCGCGCGTCGCGGGCGTCGCAGTGCACGATCGGCACGTCGTCGGGGATGTCGAGAGCGTGGCGGACCTCGGCCGGGGTGTAGCGGTGCGGGGCGTCGGCGAACTCGTTGATCGCGACCACGAACGGGATGCCGCGCTGCTCGAAGTAGCCGACCGGGCCGAAGCTGTCGGTCAGCCGGCGGGTGTCGATCAGCACCACGGCGCCGACCGCGCCGTAGGTGAGGTCGTCCCAGGTGAACCAGTAGCGGTCCTGGCCGGGTGTGCCGAACAGGTACAGCACCATCTGCTGCTGGTCGAAGGTCAGGCGGCCGAAGTCCAATGCGACGGTGGTGGTGGTCTTGTCCTCCACCCCCGCTAGGGAGTCGACGCCGTCGCTGACCACCGTGAGATGTTCCTCCGTGGTCAGCGGGTCGATTTCGCTGACGGCGCCGATCATGGTGGTCTTACCGACACCGAACCCGCCACTGACGATGATCTTCGTGGTTAAGGGTGCGAGATCGCATCGACCAGGTCCGGTCGTCTCAAGGCGGTCAGGCGACATCGGACAGCCTCGTTTCCAGGCCGGAACGCAGCGCCTCTAGAACTTGCAGGTGATCGGAAACTCCGGGGTCGGGCAGAGCGATGACCAGTGCGCCGCAGTCGATCAGGTCGCTGATGATGATCTTGGCTGCCTGGACGGGGAGACCAAGGCGAGCTGCGATTTCGGCGACCGGGCACGGCTGCTTGCGGCATAGCTCGACCACTTGGGACGACTCGGGGCCGAGCCCTTGGACAGGTGCACTGTCCGCGGTCTCCAGCAGGGTCACCAGCCGCATCGTGTGCTGCGGGCGGGTCCGGCCGCCGGTGATCGCGTAGGGACGCACGTGTTCGGCGTCGTAGGTCTCCCACGCCTGGTCCCACTCGACAGCGCCGGCCGGTCCGGTTACGGCCGCCATGGTGTAGGGGCCCGGAGGGCGGCGCGAGCCGTGGCCTGCTAGTCCGGGCATGGTCACTGCCCTCCTGCGGTGTGCCGGCCACCGCGGGTCGGGGTGGTCATGTGCTCGGCCACGCTCTTGACCAGCAGAGTTATCTCGTAGCCGACCACGCCGGGGTCTGCGTCCGGCTCGGCCAGGACGCCGAGCACGCAGCCGACCAGGCCGGGTTCGGCACCCGGCGTGCTTGTGATGGCGAAATCGGCACTCACGACGAACACCAAGACGCTGGCGTCCTCGATGATGACCTGCCGAAATCCGCTGTCCCGGGCTCCGATCAGGGTGGCTGCAGACCGTGCCAGGGAGTGCAGGCTGGACATCCATGCGGCTGCTCGGTCCGCCCCGGCGGTCTCCAAGCCCGATACCGCCATCTTCAGCCCGTCCCGTGAGACCAGCAACGCGCCGGTGACACCCGCAACCCGGCCGACGAACTCCTGCAGAAGCCAACTCGAGCCATCAGCCGCCGGTATCGATGAAACCTGAAGGGGTGAGGCTGCGGTCGCAGTGGTGGGTGGAGGCGTGGGGGGTGTCATTCGCGAATCTCTCCGTAGGTGTGAGGCGGCCGATGTCCCGCGAGGGGAATCAGCCGATCTCCGGCTGTTGGAGGTGGCGATGCTGCTGCTCGCCCTGGCCGCGCCGGACCCCTGTGGCGAAGCGCGCCATCAGCTCCGGTGATGGAGGCTGCGCAGCTTCCGGCGCCCGAGTGGGGTCGGTGGAAGGCTGTGGCAGGGCACCCAAAGCGGGACGGTTCTTGCGACGTCGCGGAAGTGGGGGGCGGCCATTCGGCGTCGCTGGCTGGGCGGATGGCACAGGACGCTCCCTCGCCGGTGACGCCTGCTTGACGGCCCCGGGCGGGGCGGGGCCGGCCGGTGGCGGGTGTGCCGGCAGGGATGCCGGGGGGTTGGCCGGGGCGGGGATGCGGTGGCGGAGGGACACCCGCGGCAGCCCGGCGGCGCGGGTTGAGGAGGTCAGCAGGGTGTGAGGCAGGAGCACCAGTGCGTGCATTCCGGGCGACTGCGGACGCAGTTCGATCCGGATGCCGTGCCGGGCTGCCAGCCGGGCCGCGACCAGAAGACCGACCTGCCCTTGCCGGACCTGCTCACGCAGGCTGACCTGGAACGGGGCGTCCAGAATCCGACGCAGTCCAGCAAGTCGCTCGGGCGACAACGCCAGCTCGCCCTCGTCGCGGACCTCCACGCCCATGCCAGCCGGCGTCTGCTCCGTCGTCATCCGTACCGTGGCGCTAGAGAACCGGGTGGCGTTCTCCACCAGCTCCGCCAGAATGTGAATTACGTCTGGGCCCGCGTACCCAGGAATCTCCATATCGTCGTCGGGCAGCGTCAGCCGGACTCGTTGGAACGCCTCAACCTCGGCCATCGCCTGACGGAGCACCGTCGAGATCGGCATCGGCGCGGAAGCGCGCCGTGCGGTCCTGCCTCCCAGCACCGCCGACCGCGCGGCGGCGCGGCGTAGCTGGGTCGCCAGGTGATCGATCCCGTACAGATCCGCGAGGAGATCGGGATCCTCCAGATCGTTCTCGATGGCCTTGAGGCGCTCCAGCATCCGGCTCACCAGTGCGTGTACGCGATGCCCGACGTAGACCAGAACCTCGCCGTCAGGTTCCTCCGCCGCATCCAGCCGCGCGGCCGACGCGTGGAGCAGACGGGCACGGGCACGCAGATCAGCTGCGATCACCGCGGCGATCCGGTCCGCCGTTTCGTCGTAGGCGCCAGCCGGGCTGAACGGCTGGAACCAGCGAGCCCCCACCTGCGGATGGCTGGAGAAGGGCCGCTGCCAATGCCAGTACAAGTCGCCGAAATCGCCGGGGCCGGGCAGCAGCACCACCAGCCGGCCCACGTACGGATGGACGTCCACACGCTGCGCGGCGACCGTCATCGCGCCCGCGGGGCTGCCCACGAGCGGCGCCACCGAAGCGCACAACCCCCGCAAGGTGAGGCGATCGGCCAGTTCGCGGGCATGCTTGCGCGCCTGCTCAGACGGTCCCGCGGGCACCTGGCTGTTGCTGGCCTGGGCACGGAAGTCCACGTCACCGATCACCGGACTTTCCTTCCGACTCCGGCGCGGGCCTCTACGTCGATCACGCGCTCGACGGAGGCGAGCTCCGGGCGCCAAAGGTGCGGGGCCACCATGCCGGTGCCGTGCTCGCCGGGGTCGACCAACTCCAGCCCGTCCAGGAACCTGGCGATCTGGTTGGAGGTGCGCAGTGTGTAAGGGGCGGCACCAGACTCGTTGTAGAGGCCGTGCGCCTGTGCCCGCGCGGCACTGGTGACGATGCCGTCGCAGACAGCCAGATAGGAACCGGGCACTAGCGGTGCCATCGCGCGCTGCACCAGCAGGTGGGCCTCGTCATCGCCGATGTGTCCCAAGATGCCCAGCATCAGGACCGCGACCGGCCGCTGCAGGTCCAGCAGTGTGGCCGCTGCCTGTTCCACGATGACGTCCGGGGCGCAGACGTCGGCGTCGATGAAGTCGGTGGCCCCCTCCGGCATCGAGGTCAGGAGGGCGCGTCCATGGGCTAGGACGAGCGGGTCGTTGTCGACATAGACCACCCGCGCATCCGGGGCGACCCGCTGGGCTACTTCATGAGTGTTGTCGGAGGCGGGCAAGCCGGTGCCGATGTCCAGGAACTGACGCACGCCCATCTCGCCGGCCAAGAACCGCACGACACGGCAGAGGAAAAGCCTCTGGGCACGAGCGATGTCGACGATGCCTGGGAAGACCTTCCGGTAAGCGTCGCCAACGGCCCGGTCCACCACATAGTTGTCCTTGCCACCCAGCCAGTAGTCCCAGATCCTGGCCGAATGGGGCGCGGCGGTGTCGATCTGCGGGGATGCGACGTACGCACGCGAGGCGGTCATATCAGCCTCGGCTCCGCCGTCGGGCCCAGGCCGCCGCGGAACACGTCGTACATGACCGCTGGCGCCACGACGCCGAGCCGAGGCTTTAGGAGCGTGCTCACGAGACCACCGCCGCCAACTCCTCGAGCCTGCAGCGCAGTTGCTCAGCGGTGTCGGCCTCGACCGTGTCCACGTCGTTGATCCGCTCTGGAGGCATCGGTCCGCGCAGGGCCCACCAGCGGCGCTGATCGGTCACAAGAATCCGCCACGGCGGAAAGGCCTTCTCCAGCTCGGACTTGACGGCGTCCACGCGCCGCGGACTCGATGCGGACATGGCGATGATGTTCGCCATTCGCGAGAGGCACGATTGCCACATCTCGTGGCACCCCGGTTGGGGCGGGCTAGATCGCGCGCGCCCACTCCGCGAACGCCACCAGCGCGTGCGGTGGCGAAGCATGGAGGCGCAGCAGCCTCACCAGCACATCCCGCACGTAAGGATGCTCACGGGTGTGCTGAGGAGCGATGCGCCTGGCCGCCTGCAACGACCGGAACGCCTCGTCCCGCCGTCCCAGCCACAACTGCGCCCGCGCCACGTCGATGTAGTAGTGGGACCGCCGTTCCTCCGGCACCCTCTCCAAGGAGCTTGACAGCCCAGCCCCGCCTCCGGCGATCTCCACAGCACGCGCCGCATCACCGCGCTCCACTGAGAGCGCGACCTCGTGCACATGCAGAGACACCGGGCCGAACGCGGTCCCGTTGTAGACGCCCTCGGGCACAGCCTCCGCAAGCCGGCGAGCATCCTGGAAGTGCTCGTCTGCTGCCGCCAAGTCCTTGGTCATCCGGGCGGCGACCACCGCAGCTCGCATGTGCAGAGCGCCCACGGCTGCTCGCAGCTCCGAGCTGTTGAGTGTCGGTGCGTCATCCAGTGCCTTCTCCAGCAATCGAAGGCCTGGCGCAAGGTTGTCGCTGGCGAAGAACACCTCGGTCCGCACGTAGGCGGCCGTCGCGAGTAATGCCGGGTCCTCCACTGCCTCGGCGGATGCCCGCATCAGCTCTACCAACCGAGCCGATAGGTCGTAGTACCCGTACTTGTAGGCAACAGCGTCAGCCGCCCGGTACGCCGAGACCAGAAGCCGTGCTGCGGCCACCTGCTGGTCAACGTCCTCGGCGAGCCGACAACGCGTCAGCTCCACCAGCAGCGCGGGCAACGATTCCGCCAGCCGCGTGTACTGCGACGATAACCGCCACCGAGTCGCCTCACCGGCCGCCCGCCGAAGCTGCGTCAACGGCCGGACAGGCCCATCCTCGGGAAGGTCATAGGCGTTGATCGCCGTCCGGAGATCCGGCACCGCCGCATGTACCCGGCTGTCGGTCGAGCGCCTCTGGCCCGCCAAGACGTCCGGCTCCGTACCAAGCGCTTCAGCAATCGCGGTCATCGTCCGATCGGTCACCGGACGATCACCCTGCTCGACCTTCCGCAGCAGGCTCAACGACACATGCGCCGCCTCGGCCAGTTGGCGCTGCGTAAACCGCCGCGCCGTACGGGAAGCGGCGATACGGTCGCCGACCGAGTTCTCCGGCCTCATTAGCGCTCTCCGACGGTCCATCGTGTCGGCACGGTAACCCGAGACCGTCGAGGAGCGCGGCCTTCAGGACGAAGTCAACAACCTTGGAAGCTCAGCCAGGCCATCCACAACCCAGTCCGCGACACCACGGAACTCGTCCGCCCACAGGTGCCCCCATGGCCCCCGCCTCACCAGCGCCGTCCGCAGCCCGGCGGCCCGCGCCGGCACCACATCGTTGGCGGGGTGGTCACCCACGTAGACGATCTCGTCCGGCTCCCCCGGAGCCCACTCGATCAGCTGACCGAAGAAACCCCGATCCGGCTTCGCAACACCCCACTCCTCCGACGTGGCAATCTCGTCCGCAGGAAGTTCAAGCTCACGCAGTCGAGCTCCGACACGTGCCGTCTGATTCCCCGCAACACCGACCCACAGCCCAAGCCCCCGAAGCTCCGCCAAAACCAATCGGACATCCGGATAGAGATCAGCCTCAACCAACTCCAGGGCCTGTCCAGCCGCAACGCGGGCCCGGCGCTCCTCAACGACGTCCAACCCGGGCCGTACCAACCGCAGCGCATCAGCGTTGTCACGCCCCTGCGCCGTCACCGCACCCACAAGCGCCGACATCGTGTGCGCCGAGACCCCCAACCAGTCCGCCCACCCCCGCCACTCACGAGTGTCATCCACCAGCGTCTCGCCCACATCGAACACCACACACCGGATCACCTGCCCAGCGTACGTAGTTGGAACTAGGCATCCGAGACACTCCCCCGATCAGTGACCTTTGCAGTGAAGGGTTCCCCAGTGATTTCAGTGCTGCCGTAAACCGGTGCCTACGGGGGTCTGAGGCAACCGCTTCCCCATCCGGGATGCCCATCACTACGCTGTGTCGGAGGTTTCTACGGCGCACGATACGTGGGCCGGGCGAGGCCGTGGTGTCGTTGGGGGAGCAAGGGGGTATTTGGTGAGCGACGCGGCCCTACCTTCGCGCATCGGTCCGTATCTCGTCGAACGGCGGCTCGGCGCGGGCGGGATGGGGGAGGTGTATCTCGCGTACTCCGTCGCGGGTGAGCCGGTCGCCGTAAAAGTGATCCGACCTGATCGCACGGATCCGCATACCCGCGCCCGGTTCGAACGTGAGGCTGCGATCGCACGGACGATCTCGGGAACGGGCCGTGTAGCCCGCTTTATTGACGCCGACCCGTTCGCTGAGCAGCCCTGGTTGGCGATGGACTATATCCCAGGCCGTCCCCTCTCCGACGTGGTGAAGGGCGAGGGTCCGTTGCCCACGCCGCTTGTGGCGAGCCTTGGTGCTCTGCTGGCCGAGGGACTTGCCGCAGTGCACGCCGCAGGCTTGGTGCACCGTGACCTCAAGGCACAGAACGTCATCCTCGGCGATTTCGGCCCCGTCATCATCGACTTTGGCCTCGGGGCTTTCGTTGGCGCGTCTAAGGGGTCACTCACAAAGGCCGGCATGGTCATCGGGACGATCCGCTGCATGCCGCCCGAGCAGGCGCTCGGCGAGTTGGACGTGACCCAGGCCGCCGACGTGTACGGCCTGGGCACCGTTCTCCTGTACGCGGCGACCGGGCACTACCCGTACGACGGTGCCCGGTGGGAGGCAATTGCCGCACAGGTGGCCAACCCCGAGATCGGTCCCGACTTGTCAGGGCTGCCCATTGAGTTGACCCCCGTCGTGTCGGCGATGCTGGCGCACAGCGCAACTGACCGTCCCTTTCTGAAAGAGGTGACCTCGCAGTGCGCCGATGTCATGCGCCTGCTGGGTACGAGTCCGGCCCGTGCACGGCGTGCTCTGATAGAGAAGACGACGGCCGAGGACCATCCCTCAATGGTGCTGCCCCAGCCTGATGCGCCGATGCTGGACCGGCTCGACTCGCTAGAGAGGTTGCTGCGCGACGAGGCGGCGACCGCGACCGAGCTCATCCCTAAGACGCCGTCGGAGACGGAATCGGCTCCAGCCGGTCAGCCTGGGAGCAGCAGCCCGGCCGAGCCCGTCCCGCAGGGGACCCGTCCGTCCGCTTCCGGACGGGTCGCCGAGGAACTGCGCAGGCGCTACGCGGTGGCGCCAACGCTCGCGTGGTCGAAGCGCTGAACCGCTTCTATCCTTTCGGCGAGGTGGGCGGCGCAGAAGGGCAGGATGATCACCTGCCCTGTGGTCGTCGGCTTCTCCCACTACCGATCAGCTGCCTTAGGCCCCCGACGAGCCCGGCACACCACGAGCACAGTCCGCGGAGGAACACCAGGTGAACACGGCGATGCAGCCCGAGGCTCCCGATGCGCGCGACGCGGATGCGGACCAGCCGGCGCCCCCGGCCGGCGCCAGGCCTGCCTTCGCCCCTGGCTCCCAGGTGCTCATTCGCGACGAACAGTGGCTCGTCAGGTCGGTCGCGCAGTCCTGTGACGGCCTCATGGTCGAGGTCAGCGGGGTTTCCTCGTTCGTCCGCGGCACGGACGCGGTGTTCTACGAGAACCTGGACCAGATCGACGTGCTCGATCCGCGCAAGACCCGGCTCGTGCCCGACGACACCCCCAAGCACGCCAAGGCCCGCCTCTACCTGGAAGCGGTCATTCGCAAGACCGCGCTGCCGCAGACCGAGCATGGCATCGCGCTCGCCGACTCCTTCCTCATGGAGCGGCAGGAGCATCAGTTGCGTCCGGCCGAACTGGCGTTGTCCATGCGCAACCCGCAGCCCCGCCTCCTGATCGGGGACGTGGTCGGTCTCGGCAAGACGCTGGAGATCGGCATCATCCTCGCTGAGCTGATCCGGCGAGGGCGCGGCGAACGCATCCTTGTGGTCACGCCCGCTCACGTGCTGGAGCAGTTTCAGCGTGAGCTGTGGACTCGCTTCGGTCTGCCGCTTGTGCGTCTGGACTCCACAGGCATCCAGCGCATCCAGCAGGAGATCCCGGCGGGCCGCAATCCGTTCGCTCATTTCAAGCGTGTCGTCGTTTCGGTCGACACCCTCAAATCGGCGACCTACGCGCACCACCTGCAGAACATCACCTGGGACGCGGTGGTCATCGATGAATCGCACAACCTCGTGAACAAGGGCACCCGTAATAACCGCCTTGCCCGCCGCCTTGCCGAGCAGACCGATGCCCTGATCCTGGCCTCTGCCACGCCGCACAACGGCGACGCCCAATCGTTCGCCGAGCTGATCGGGATGCTCGATCCGGCGGCGATCGCCGACCCCACGAACTACAAGGTCTCCGACCTCGACCACCTTTACATCAGACGCACCAAGACCGACCGCGAGGTGCGCGATGGTCTCAAGGGCAGGCCCTGGGCCGAACGCGGAGCCTCGCTGCCGGTGGCCGCTCCGGCGACGCCGAAGGAGGTGGCCGTCCTGAGGAAGCTGGCGAGCGAATGGACCCCGGGCGACCCCGGCCGTTCGTCGGTCTGTGCCGACCCACTGGTGGGCTACAACTTCCTCAAGGCGTTTCTCTCCTCTCATGTCGCCCTGCGCAAGTCCCTCGCCAATCGCCGTACCTACCTGGACGGCCGGAAGGGCGGATCGGTGCAGGGCAAGGCGAAGGCCGCGGCGAACACGCCCGAGCGGCGCGCCGCTCTCGCCGCCGAGCGCGATGCCCTTGCGGAGCTGGAGACGCTGGTCGCGGACTTCACCGACGACGACTCCGCCAAGCTCGACACGTTGATCCGCACCTTGCGGGACGATCTGCACGTCGGCCCGCGCTCCGAGCGCCGCGTCGTGATCTTCTCCGAGCGGGTCGAGACCCTGAACTGGCTGGCCGAGCAGGTCCCGGCACGGCTCGGCTTTACGAAGAAGCGGCAGGACGAACCGGACAAGACGCGCCCGTGGAAGGTCTACGGCGGCGTCGTCGAGGTCATGCACGGCGACACGACCAATGACCAGCAGCAGCAGGAGATCGTCGACCGCTTCGGCCGGCTCGAAGAACCGGTGCGGATCCTGTTCACCGGTGACATCGCCTCGGAGGGTGTCAACCTACACCATCAGTGCCACGACCTCATCCACTATGACCTGCCCTGGTCGCTCATCCGCATCGAGCAGCGCAACGGACGTATCGACCGCTACGGACAGGCGGTCAGCCCCGAGTTCCGTGCCCTAATCCTCACCGCCGACGTGCCCTGGCGGCACGACGAGGAGAGCGGTGAAACGCTCACGCTCGATGACCGGCTCGTCGGCACCCGCCTGCTGCGCCGCGAGGCTCAAGCACACGAGATCGAGACCGGAGAAGGCAGCGCCGACGCCGTCACCGGCCTCTACAACCACGACAGGGAAGAAGACCGCCTCACTCGCGACCTCATCAAGGGCGGCACCGTCGAACGCTCCATCAAGCAGTCCCGGAAGGAGTCGGGCGGGGTCCTCGCCGGGCTCCTCGCCAATGCCAACGCCCGGCTCGCCGATCCGTCGGCGGCTCCCGTCGCTGTTGGTGCGCCCGCGGTGCGCGAGGCCGACGTCCCCCACGTGTTCGCCGACACCAAGGCGTATTTCCACGCCGCAGTGGACCTGATCTACCCGCAGGCCGACCGCGAAGCCCTCAACTGGCGGCCCGAAACGGATCATGGCCGCATCGAGTTCACTCCGCCCGACGACCTGCAATACCGCTTCCGGGAGCTACCGAAGTCGTACCTGGAGCAAGAGAAGGTCCTCACGACCCCCAGGTACGACGGCACGCTGAGCATCACCTTCAACAAGCAGTACGCGGCCGACCGTCTGGAGGCGGCCCGCAACGCCAGGCAGGGCAAGACCGGTCAGGCCACCTCCCAGTGGCCCAACGTCTCCTACGTCTCCGACATCCATCCCGTGCTCGACTGGGTGACGGACAAGGTCCTGGCCAAGCTCCGGTACGACGAGGCTTTCGTTCTCGCCTACCGGCCCGACACCGCCAAGGCCGAACGGATCGACGCCGCACTGCCCAAGGCCCTCACCGGCCCGGTCTACCTCCTCCAGGGCGCCTACTCCAACAAGGCGGGCCGGCCGACGATCGTGGAGTGGATGGCCGTCACCGGCCTGGCGACGGACGCTCCTCGCGTTTGGTGCATGGACTCGGCATTCCTCGCCGCCTGCGGTGTTGACCCCGACATGCCCGGACGCGCCCAGCCCGTCGCGCTCGACCTGCTCCAAGGGCTCGTCCCCGCAGCCGTCGACGCCGCCCAGGCCCATCTGCATGGCCGCCGCGCCGACTACGACAAGCAGGTCGACTCCTACCTGGCCCCGTATGAGAACCGGGTGCAGACGTGGGAGCAGGACGCCCTGATCGCCGCCGGCAGCCAGCAGCGCCGCCTTCAGGTGAACAACACCGCCGACCGCCGCCGCAAACTGGTAGATCGCCTTCGGACCGATGGCGACCCGATGCTGCGACTTCTCGCCGTCCTCGAACCCCTGCACGCCACCACCGCGCACGATGAGGAGTCCGCACGATGAGCTACACCTACGACTCCTTCGCCAACCGCGGCGAATACCTCTCCGCCCACTACTTCAGCGAGGAACTGGAGAACACCCTCAAGAAGAAGAAAGCGGGCGACGAGGGCCTGTTCACTCTGTGGACCGACCGCGAGACCGATCCCCACGACCCCCGCCCCACCCCGCGCGAACTCCTGCCACGGCTCCGCGGCGAGTACCTGGCCACCGCGCGCCCTTTCCTGGCCTCCCGCGCCCAGCAGGAAGGACTCGGCAGCACCTACGACGACCCCACAGGCGAGTGGCCCGAACGCATCGCGGCATGGCACGCAACCGTCCTTGAAGCCCTCGGCTACGGTGAGCGGTCCGGCCCAATCACCGTGCACAATGCAGGCGCAAAGTACGAACTCCAGGTCGCCTGGCACGGAGACGGCATCGTCGCGATCGACTGCGGCTGGACCGCCACCCTCGACGACGCCCTGGAACCCGATGGCGCAGGACGTCTCCTGCACCGCCTCAAGACAACGGGTGGCCGCCTCGAGATCGGCGAGAAGCTGGCGGGTTGGCTCTTCCAGAGCGAACTACACGAGCCCGACGGCGACGCGCCCCGCTTCGTCCTGCTGCTCTGCGGCGGCGTGCTCGTCCTCGCCGACCGCAACGCCTGGGCTGAAGGCCGTTACCTCGCCGCGAACCTGGACACGGCTCTGGCCCGCAACGACACGGCGAAGGCTGGCGAGCTCTCCCTCCTCGCCGCCCTGTTCTCCCATGACATGCTCGCGCCCCGCCCCGACGGCAAGGGCCGCCGCATCGACGACCTGCTGAAGGCGTCACGTGACAACGCCGTCGGTGTCAACTCCGAACTCCGCACGGGGCTCCAGCACTCGGTTGAGATCATCGCGAACGAGGTACTGGCCCGGCTGCGGGAGGCGCGGGTCGAGCCACGGGAGATCGAGGACCTCAAGAAGGGCCCGTTCGCCAGGCAGCTCACCCGCGAGTCGCTGCGCTACCTCTACCGCATCTTGTTCCTCCTGTACGCGGAGGCCCGCCCGGAGTTGGGCATCCTGCCCGCCGACGACTCCACCTACGAGGCCGGCTACTCGGTCGC
The DNA here is from genome assembly GCF_040677125.1 of Actinomadura sp. NPDC049382. Classification (NCBI taxonomy): domain Bacteria; kingdom Bacillati; phylum Actinomycetota; class Actinomycetes; order Streptosporangiales; family Thermomonosporaceae; genus Actinomadura; species Actinomadura sp. NPDC049382. The sequence goes on along the minus strand of NZ_JBFARO010000004.1, from coordinate 124,235 downwards.
CCGGCTGCGCGAACTGGTGGCGCGCGACCGAAAGCTGGTCGACGAGGAGAGCCGAAACGGCTTCCACCTCTACGCCTCACTCGACGTCCTGTTCAACAAGGTCAACTTCGGCAACCGTCCGTACGGCACCGAAGCGTGCGACGACAAGCCCGCCGAGGAGCGCAGCGAGCAGCGCGGCCTGCGCTTCGAGCGGCTCCGCAGTGAGCTGTTCGCCCCGGACGCGGTCAACCTCATCGGTAGACGCGTCAGGGATCCCCGGTGGGACGAGGACGCGAACGAATGTCCACGGTGGCTGGATCTGCGGCTGCGCAACGAGGCGTTGCACCAGGTGCTGCGCCTGCTCACGATGAAGGAAGCCGGCCAGAAGGGCCGGCAAGGGGGCTTCATTTCCTACCGCAACCTCGGCATCAACCAGCTCGGCGCCGTCTATGAGGGCCTGATGTCCTACACCGGCATCATCGCCGAGGAAGAACTCGCCGAGGTCGCCAAGCCGGGTGACAAGAAGGGCGGCAAGCAGTACGGCAACCCGGAGAAGGGGTCGTGGCTCATCCCCGTCGACCGACTGAACGACTACCCGGAGAACACGCACGTTGTCTACTCCGCGCAGGACGCCGAACAGCACGGTCTGCGGGGCCCCAAGAAGTACGCGCCGGGCACGTTCGTCTACCGGCTGGCCGGCCGCGACCGCCAGACGTCCGCCTCGTACTACACCCCCGAATCCCTCACCAAGGTCACCGTCGAGCTAGCCCTCAAGCACCGCCTCGACCAGCAGAAGGACGCCGACGGCAACACGGTCCCAACCCGCGCGAGCGAACTTCTGCGCTACACGATCTGCGAACCGGCCCTGGGCTCGGGTGCGTTCCTCAACGAGGCGATCAACCAGGTCGCCGAGGAGTACCTCAAGCGCCGCCAGGAGGAGTTGAGGGTCAGCCTCGAAACATCGAAGGCACTCGAGGCCAAGCAGAGGGTGAAGGCCTACATCGCCCTCCACAACGCCTACGGGATCGACCTGAACGCGACCGGTGTGGAGCTCGCCGAGGTATCGCTGTGGCTCAACACCATGCACCCCGGCATGCGCGCACCATGGTTCGGCTTGCACCTGCGACGCGGCAACTCCCTGATCGGCGCCCGGCGCTGGGTCTACGAGGCCGACCGCATCAAGAAGGAACGGACCATCGGCGCGCAAATCCCGACCAAGCTGCCTTTCCGGGCGGCAGCCGACGGCGCGGAGCAACCGTTGCCGGCGGGGGCCGTTCACCAATTCCTCCTGCCTACGCCTGGTTGGGGTGCAATCGCAGCGGCGAAGGGCGACGCGAAGAAGCTGGTCGAACGGCTCGCCGAGCCACAGATGGAGCAGTTGAAGGCGTGGAAAAAGCTCGTCCAGACCAAGCCCAAGACGACGGGCGGCAAGCACAGCCAACTCGCACGGCTACAGGCAGCGGCTCGCCGTGTCGAGTATCTGTGGACACTGGTCGCCAATCGCATGGAACTGAGCGAGCAAGAGATCGCCCGCACCATCGACGTTTGGGGCACCGATCGTAAGGAGGACGCCAAGGAATACGCCTTCCTCCGCCACGACAAACAGAACCCGGATCAACGCCTGCCGCTGACCAAGGAAAAGGTCTTCCAGGACCTCTTCGAGGCCGAAGGATCCCCGTACTGGCGGCTCAAGCAGATCATGGACGCATGGTGTGCGCTGTGGTTCTGGCCTCTAGACAAGGTAGGGCTCCTGGACGGCACGGATCCCGAGTACGCCACACCACCGGTGGTGACGGCGCAGACCGGAGCCGATCTGGATGCCCTGTTGTCGTCGGCGGCCGGCCAGACCGCCGTGATCAAGATGCGTGTTCCCGATCCGACCCCGGCGCCGCAGTTCATCGAAAGCCGGCCGCTGTTCTCGATGGACGGCGACCAGTTGTCTTTGGGCGCGGACGGGGATGCGCCCAGAAAGAAGAAGAAGGAGGTCAAGAAGGCGCGCACCTCCTCCGCCCCCAAGAAGACCAGCGGACCGGTACGCCGCCGCGGCATAATTCCGCTCGCGAACCTCGACGATTGGATCGACTTCCTTGAATCCATGGTGGGCATAGGTTCAGTCCCGGAGAACACCCTCGCTGCGTCTTTCGACTCCCTTGATGAATTGAAGGAACTCGAGGAATGGGTCGAGCGCGAGATGGGCATGGACGATGCCCGTAAGGCGGTCGAGACGCGGTATCCCTGGATGCGAACGGTCCGCGACATCGCAGCTGAACAAGGCTTCCTGCACTGGGAACTGGACTTCGCAGGTGTCTTCACCAGCGAGGCGGGAGGCTTCGACCTCCAGGTGGGCAACCCCCCGTGGGTGCGGCCGGAGTGGAAAGAGGACCCGGTCCTCGCGGAATTCGAGCCGTGGTTCATGCTTACGGAGAAGCCGAAGGCCAAAGACAAGAACCGCCGACGGGAGCGGGAACTCGCACGGGAGGAAGTACAAGATTACCTGCTCCGCGAGGTGACGAATACGGTCACGACGGCCACCTACCTCTCGACAGCGCCCATCTATCCGCTGATTTCGGGAAGCCAGCCAGATCTGTACCGCGCCTTCATGTGTGAGATCTGGGACCACGCTCGGCACGGTGGGACCGCTGGGATGGTGCACCCCGATACTCACTTCGCCGGGGACAAGGAGGCCGCGCTGCGAGCAGCGGCGTACCGCCGGCTGCGCGTGCACGGCGACTTCGTCAACGCGGGCAACCGCTTCTTCCCTCCCCCGGTGGGGAGGTCCAGCCACTTCGGCGTACACATCTACGGGGACGAAGGGGAGATTTCCTTCAACTCGTTGTCATGGCTCTTCACTGTCGACTCGCTCCGGCTTTCTGCCTCCGCTGAAAACGCGGGTGCGGATCCCGGCGTCAGGTACGACGGCGGCTGGGACGAGCGCCCTCACCCGAAACGGATCGTGCGTGTGACCGCCCCCACCCTTAAGCGGTGGCGTCGATTGGCAGGCGATGAAGGCCCCCTAGAACACACGCGTCTACTCACCCCGGTGAGCACAGCAGAAGACCCGGCAATTGATGCGCTGGGCACCTATGCCTTGCACCTCAGTGCCCTGGATCCGGATATCACCCGTGGATACGACGAGAGCGGAGCCAAGAAGGCGCAGTACGGCCCGGACGGTGATCAGCGGCTCATCGACTACAACACCGGGGTCGATGGTCAGGAGGACTACTACACTCAGGCGTGGGGTGACGTCATCCTCAAGAATCCGCAGATCGGCGTTGCTAACCCGATGTTCAAGCAGCCCAGTCAGGGCAGCGGCGAGATTCACGGCCTTGACCCGAGGTCGCTTCCGGACGACGCGGTGCCCGAGTCCGAGTATCGGTGCGTGGCTCCGCGCGACGTGTTCCTAGGTGAGCAGAAGAGGTGGATCGACTGGGAGAAGTACGAGACTCTGCTCGCTTCGCGGGAGGAGCGACTGCAAGCGCAGATCCGGATTGCGGAGAAGCGCAAGATGAAGCCCGAAAAGGTCGATGACGGGCAGGTCAAGAAATTCCTGCTTGCCAAGGCGAGCCGTCCGTACAGCGATTACTATCGCGTTGCATGGCGCGAAAGAGTTGCGCCTGATACCGAGCGTGCGCTCTATGCCGCGCTGTTCCCGCCTGAAGCAACTCACGTTCACGCAGTACGTTCCGCACGCCTGGCAACGAGGAGTCTCACTGCTCTGACTGCGGGCTTTCTAGCCTCGCTACCTATCGACTACCTGCTCCGCACCGCAGGCGTCGGTCACCTCGACGTTGCCCAAGCGAAGCGACTTCCGGCGCCACAGAGCGAACACCCTCTCGCTTCTGCCCTCCTCCTGCGCACGCTCCGCTTGAACGCCCTGACCACTGCCTACGCCGACCTCTGGGCGGAGCTCTACGACCCCAAGTGGCAGGCCTACGAGCCTTGGGCGATCAAGTGGCCCAACCTCAAGACCGAACTGCACAACGTCGCCCCCACCTGGCAGCGCAACACCCCGCTCCGGACCGAGTACGCCCGCCGTGCCGCCCTCGTCGAGATCGACGCACTCGTGGCCGTATGGCTCGGCATCGACGCCAAGACGCTCATCGCCATGTACCGGGCCCGTTTCCCGATCATGCAGGACTTCGACCGGGTGACGTGGTTTGACGCCAACGAGCGGAAAATCGCCGGCGACCGGTACACCTACGGCTTCGATCAGACCAAAGAGCACTGGTTGCAGTTCGAGGCCCACCTGCAGGACCCTAAGACCGCCCCTGTCCCGGACGGCTACACCGCTCCCTTCTACAAGGCCGATCGCGAGCGCGAGATGAGCGAGGCGCACGCCTACTTCAAAAAGCGCCTCGGCGAGGCCGTGGACAAGGGTCTGTGGGACCCGGAGAAGATGGAGGTCCCGACCTCGTGAGGCCGACCCTCGAAGCACAGGGGCTCAAGGAGAGCCTGCTCCAGTACCTGTCCACGACATATGGCCTCGCGGACGAGGGAGCCCGTAAGGCGCTGCATGCCTTTCTCGGGGACGAGATGACGGGCATGTTCCGGGGTCCGTTCCTGCGGTTGCGCACTCCCTTCACCCCGGCCCAGGACGGCTGGCGGCAGCATCTGGACTGGGTGCGCGCCGACGACTGGACGCCGCACGCGCACCAAGCCCGCGCGTTCACGCGGCTCACCTCCAAGGACGGGCATGCACCTCAGCCCACGTTGATCACGACGGGCACGGGCTCCGGCAAGACCGAGGCGTTCCTGTACCCCGTCCTCGATCACTGTGCTCGGGAGCGCGCGGCCGGGAACCTTGGGGTCAAGGCCGTCCTGCTCTATCCCATGAACGCCCTGGCCACCGACCAGGCAGGTCGTATCAGCGAGTTGCTGACTGATCACGCCGAATTGCTCGGCGTCCGCGCCGGCCTGTACATCGGAGACAAGGCGGCGACCCACTACGACCGGGTCTACACGCGCCGCCAGGACATGCAACTGTCCCCGCCGGACATTTTGATCACCAACTACAAGATGCTCGACCTGCTCCTGCAACGTGCGGCCGACGCGGCGCTGTGGGACGGCAGCGACATCCGCTACGTCGTCGTCGACGAGTTCCACACCTACGACGGTGCGCAGGGCACCGACGTCGCCATGCTGCTGCGCCGCCTTTCCATCGCTGTTGGTGCTGACCGGCCTGGCGAGCCGCTCGGCTCGATCACTCCCGTCGCGACCTCTGCGACGCTCGCCTCCGGCACCGGCGCCGACGAAGTGCGACAACTTCTCTCCGTGGCCACCAGAGTCTTCGGCACCGAGTTCACCGAGGACGCGATCATCGGAGAGGACCGGCAGAGCGTCGACGAGTTCATGCTGACCGAGTCGACCCCCGATCCGAGGTTTCTTCCCGGCCAGGCCACGCCGCCCGAGACGCTGGCCGCTCTGCGAGACCCGGCTTCCAGTCTCGAGGCGCTCGCGGACCTCGCCGAGGCCGTCACCGGAAGCCGCACCACCGACCCGTTCGCTCTGGGCGCCGCGCTCAAGCGCAACCGCCTGACGTATGCGGTCCTGAAGGCGTTCGACGGTACGGCGCGCACCTACGACGAGGTGCTCGACGTGATGCGCCGCAGCGGGGCGAAGAGCTGGGACGAGGCGATCACGACCCGGCCGCAGATCGCCGCGTCGGCACTCACCCGCTTCGTCGGGCTGCTGTCGGTGGCGCGTGACCCGGAATCCCCGGCCGCGCGCGAGCGTCCCCTCGTCCAGGTCGAGGTACATCAGTGGGCGCGGTCCGTCACGCGCATGCTGCGCGGTGTGCTGCCCTGGCCGAAGGCGGAGTTCGCCTGGGACACGGCCGGCGCGCAGAACCAGCTGCGCACGACGCCGGACACCACCGCATCCCGCGAAGCCACGGTCTTCTTGCCCGCGGTGTACTGCCGTGACTGCGGGCGATCCGGCTGGTCCATCCTGGCCCCTGAGTCGGATCACGAGGAGCTGAACTTCGAGGCTCACAAGATCCGCAGGGCCACGGTCACCGCCGACAAGGCCAAGGTGCGCACCCTGGTGGCGGCCACCGACAACGAGGCCCGTGAAGGCAATGGCCGCACCGCCATCAATCGGGTGGCGCAGAGGTCGCTGACCACCGGCGGCGCGGGCGTGCTCATGGTGCTCGACGGTCTTTCCCGGCGCCTTCGCCCGCCGAGCCCCCAGGACGACTACGACGACGAGGGCGCCCCTCAACCCGCGAGCCCGGGTTCGGTCTTCGTCCTCGTCCAGCTCGGCGACACCGCGGAACGCGCCGCCAAGGACGACTGGTGCCCCGCGTGCGGCACGCACAACGCGATCCGCTTCCTCGGTACGGGTTCCGCCGCGCTCACCGCCGCGTCCATCACCCAGCTGTTCACCGGCGGGGAGATGGACAAGAAGCAGCGCGAGACCAAGACGCTGATGTTCAACGACTCGGTTCAGGACGCCGCGCACCGGGCCGGTTTCGTCGCCTCCCGCTCCTACACCTTCTCCCTACGGGCCCTGTTCACCAAACATCTGAACGAGCAGCGGCCCAGCGCACTCAACGACCTCGTCGCCGACGTCGTCGCGGCCACCACCGACCGCGAGACGCTCGCCGCCGTCGTCCCGCCGGATCTGCATGACGACACGGGCGTAGCGCGCCTGCTGTCTGGCAGGGGGCGCGGCGGGGACAGGAAGACCTGGGACCTGATCGGTGAACGGTTCGCATTCGAGGCCGTGATGGAGTTCGGCCACCGTTCCCGCAACGGTCGTACCCTGGAGCTGACTCGCACCGTGGCCGCCTGGGTGGGCATCCCCGACGAGCGGGACGCCGTGGCGATCGTGCGTGCGGCCCATGAGGAGGCCACCTACCGCGGGCTCGCACTCACCGAACACGGCGACGCCCGCTACCTGGCGTTCCTCCGCGGTCTCTTGGAGCGGCTGCGCAGGCGCGGGGCGGTCGGGCACCGGTGGCTGGCGAACTTCCTGGACGAGGCGGGCACCAGCCGCTATTTCATCTGGGGCGGCCGGCCGCGCGGCATGAAGGCCTTCCCCAAGGGCGTGTCCGCGCCGAGCTTTCTGCTCGCCCGGCCCAAACCGGGGAGCGAGTTCGACTTTGCCGCCGGGCGTCTGTCCTGGTACCAGGCGTGGGCCCAGCGCTGCTTCGACATGACTCGCGAGCAGGCCGACGAATTCTGGGGGCGGCTGCTGCCCCGGCTCACCGATGCCGGGCTGCTTGCAGCGCGGACACCGCGCGATACCGCCATCCGCGTCTACGGCCTCCAGCCGGGCGCCGTCCTCCTCCAGCGGCTTCCCGACGCCCAGGTCAACGAGTCGTATGTGCGTTGCCCGAAGTGCTTCTGGGAGCAGACCGTCCACCCCTCCCTGCTGGCGCAGTATCACGGACAGCCCTGCCAGGCGTATCGCTGCACGTCCGGGCGCGTTGTCGCAGGCGACCGGTGGTTGGACACTGTCGACCGGCACGACCGCGACCGCGACTACCGCGACGACTACTACCGCACGCTGTACCGGCGGGCCGGCACCTACCAGGTCATCACGGCCGAGCACACCGGCCTGCTCTCCCGCGGAAAGCGCGAGCGCGTCGAGGCGGCGTTCCGCGACGGCAAGGGGTTCAACGACCCCAACGTGCTGTCCTGCACACCCACCCTGGAGATGGGTATCGATATCGGTGATCTGTCCGCCGTCGTCCTCGGCGCCCTTCCGCGCCGGCCGGCCAACTATGCCCAGCAGGCGGGCCGGGCCGGGCGCCGTACTGGGAACGCCTTCCTGCTGACGATCCCCGACCGTTCCCGCCGTGACCTGTACTTCCTCGACCGGCCACGCGACATGATCGACGGGCGGATCGTGCCGCCGGGTTCGTACCTGTCGGCCATCGAGATCCTGCGCCGGCAGTACACCGCCCACCTCCTCGATCTCGCGGCCCGCGGCCGGCTGCTGCGCGAGGACGGCAGGCCGCTGGCCGCCCTGCCGCGCCGGGTCGACGAGCTCTTCGGCCCCTCCGGCTATCTCGCCGACCTCATCGAAGCCGCCTTGGCGCATGGTGCGAAGCTCGTCGCCGACTTCCTCGCGCTGTTCCCGACCGGCGTCAGCGGCACCGCTCAGGACGAGCTGAAACGGTACGCAGTGCGCGGTATCCGCAGCGCGATCGAGAAGGCCGAGCGGGAATGGGAGCGCGAGAACCAGAAGCTGCGCACCCGCATCCGCACGATCCGCTCAGCAATCGACGAGCTCAAAGACGGCGACGATGAACAGGCCCGCACGAAGGCGGAACTGGAAGCCGAACTGGGCGCCACCTCCAAGCGGGGCGCCGCGCGTCAGCGCCAGCCCGCACAAACCGTGCTGTGCGATCTGGGCTTGCTGCCCAACTACGCCCTCATCGACGCCGCAACCACACTCGACGCCACCATCGTCTGGCCCGAGGGCACCACACCCGACGGCCGGGTCCGCTACAAGTCGAAGTCGTTCTCCTATCCACGGCCCCGCAGCTTCGCCCTGTCCGAACTCGCCCCCGGCAACACCTTCTACGCCGAGGGCTACAAGCACCGGATCACCGGCATCGACATCGTTACTGGCAAGGACGAGGACTGGCGCTACTGGCGCTTCTGCCCCTCCTGCGGCTACGTCCGCACCGACAACGCCGAAAACGACATCACGCCCTGCCCCCGCTGCGGGTCAGATGGCATCGCAGACTCCGGCAGCCTACGGAAGATCGTCCAACCCACCGTCGTCACAGCCCGCGACATGCGGGAGGATGCCAGAATCGGCGACGAGAGCGACGACCGCGATCGCCGCTTCTACACCATCGTGGACATGGTCGACATCGACCCCAAGGACTTCGCCGCGGGCAAATCTTGGCGGCACACCAAGGAGATCTTCGGCGTCGACTACACCCGCCGGGCCGTCATCCGACGCGTCAACGTCGGACCACTCAGCATCGGTGCCCAGGAGAACGACCGGATCGCCGGACAGCAGGTGCGCATCGCCCCCTTCCACGTGTGCACCGCTTGCGGGGCCGCGAGCGCCGACGGACGCCCGGTCTTCGACGACGACCGCGACTCCCTCGGCAACTCCGCCAACCGCCGGCGCGAACTCAAGCACCACACCCCCTGGTGCCCGCTGCGGCGCGGCAAGAAGGACGTGCCACAGGAACCCGTCCTGCTCGCTCACGAGCTGGAGACCGAAGCCCTGCGCATTCTGCTGCCCGCCGCGACCGTACTCGTCGAGGAGAAGATCCACTCCTTCCAGGCGGTCTTGCGTCTTGGTGTCGACGAGGCCTTCGGAGGTGACCCGCAGCACCTCGACACCACGCTGGCTACCATGCCGGACCGCGGCACTGCGGAGAAGCGGCACTTCCTGGTCCTGTACGACCGCCTCCCGCATGGGACACGCTACCTCGACCGGCTCACCAAACCCGCGAAGTTCCGTCAGGTACTCGAGGACGCGCGCCGGTTGATCATGGACTGTCCATGCAACGCGGAGGGCAGGCAGGCCTGCCATCTCTGCCTGTACCGCTACGCCGACGACCAGCACATCGAACGCGTCTCCCGCCAAGCCGCCCTGGAGATCCTCGACCAGCTCCTAGGGACCGACGACGCCGTCGCCTGGGAGACCAGGCCGGTCGGCAATACCGACGAGATCGGCTTGGGTCGTCAGGTCGAGTCCGACCTTGAGGCGCGCTTCCTCAAGGCGTTGCGCGGGTGGGCCGGGCAGCGCGGCGATGCCGTTCTGGAAGAGAGCGGCGACAACAGCGCCTACCTGCGTCTCGACGAGGCCGGCACGGTGCACGGTTGGCGTCTGACCGCCCAGCGCAACGAGAGCTACACCCGTACCGACTTCACTTTCGAACGTGTCGACGGCCCCAAGCAGAAGATCACCATCTATCTCGACGGACATCGCTACCACGCGACTCGGCAGCACAACCGGCTCGCCGGCGATGCCGATAAGCGCAACCGACTCCGGGCCGATGGACGCACCGTCTTCCAACTCACCTGGGACGACCTCAACGACTTCGAGCGGCAGACGAATACGGCGGAATCCGTGCAGCGGGATGCCGCCGAGCCGGTGTGGCCGCCCTACCCGCGCAGTGCCCAGGACTTCGCCGCGCAGCTCTACACCGAGCATGGTGGCGATGGCGACAACGGTGGCGACCTTGCCGCCACCGCCTTCACCGACCCGATGACCATGCTCCTCGCCTACCTGCGCAGCCCGGACAACGCAGCCTGGGGCAGGCGGGCATCGGCCGTGGTCGGCGGACTTCTCGGGACCGAGAACGACATCCTCGTCGGGCAGGGCGACCCTGATCAAACCCGCCAGATGCTCGCCCATCTCCTCGACGCCTGGGGCGCCATCGACGGCGGGGATAGGGCTCCCGTCCAGGGCAGCGGCACGCTCAACCTGTTCCAGAGCTGCGACCAGTCCGGTCTCCCCATCGCCGTCCTCGTCGACGGAGCCGTCGGCCACTGGTCCGCCCTGGCCTGCCTCGACGACACCGCACCCGACCAACTCGGCACGCCAGAACACAAGGCACGCTGGCGCTCCTGGCTCCAGTGGTCCAACATTCTGCAGTTCCTCACCCACGACGGCGGCGACGGTGTTCAGCTGACCACTGCCACCGCAGCGGGGTTCGACATCTCGGTTCTCAAGGCCTTCGGCGGCCCCGGCGAACTCGAATCCCTCGTCGAGAGGTACGGCACCGCAGTACCCGCGCCGCGACCTGCGCCCACCGGAACGTCCAACGACTCTCCACTCGAAACTGCGCTGCGGGACCTGTTGTGGGACGAGGACATTCTCAAGTACCTCGACGAAGACGAACCCGACACCCCCCTCACCCGCCTCGCCCACATCGTGGCCGACGAAGGCAAGGCAGCACCCGCCTACGGCTACGAACTCGGCGACCGCGGCTGGATCGCCGACTTCGTCTGGGAACACGGCGACCAGCGGATCGCCGTCATGGCCAAGCCCCACGATCAAGCGGACGTCGAAAGCGACAAGACCTGGCGCGCCTACCGCGAGGCAGGTTTTACCGTACGCTCGGCCGACGAGTGGCTCGCCGACCTCGACGCCCTGCTGGCCGCGCTCCCCGACGCCAACGCCCTTCCCGACTCCGAAGAACAGGGGGTCGCGCGATGACCGCACGCCTCAGCCTGTACCAGAAGGCCGAAAACGAGCTCTACAAGATGGACTCGTCGGTCAAGACGAAGTTCTACGACTTCTGTCACCAGTTCCGCCTCGATCCCGATCACCCCAGCCTCGACCTCAAGCCGCTCAAGGGCGACGGCCGGATCTACCGCGCCAAGATCGACCGTTCGTACCGGGCGCTTCTCGCCCGGGCAGGTGTCGGCCCCGACGGCATCCCGCAGTGGCTGATCGTCGCCATCCGCCACCGCAAGGACGTCTACGACGAACTCACCGTCGCCATCAACCGCATCACCGGCGAGATCGAGTTCGTCGACCTCAGCACCGTCGGCCAGAGCGTCCTCCAGCGTGCGGGCCTCCAGCTCACCCCGGCCCCCGACGAGCAGACCGTGCCGGCCGAGCCCGCACCCACCCCCGCCCCGGAACCGCAACCGGCGGTCCCCACCGAACCGCTCCTCGCCGCCTGCACCCCCGAGGACCTGCGCCGGCTTGGAGTCGCCGAAGCGCTCATCGACCTCGCCCTCACGGTCACGACCGACGAGGAACTCGACCAACTCATCGCCGGTGCCCCACGCCTGACCGCCGAGATCCTCACTGGCCTCGGCTCCGGCATGCCCGTGGACGAGGTCGAACGTGAGATCACCCAGCCCGCCGCCGCCCCGCTCGAGCCGGGATTCGAAGACGACATGGCGGCAGCCCTCACCCGAACCGCGGTCACGACCATCGACGACGACATCCGCAACATCCTGGCCGAGGGCGACTTCCGTGCTTGGAAGGTCTACCTCCACCCGACCCAGCGCAAGATCGTCGAACGAAACTACAACGGCCCCGCCCGTGTCAGTGGCGGCCCCGGCACCGGCAAGACCATCGTCGCCCTGCACCGCGTCGCCCGTCTCGCCGCCACGCTGCCGCCCGGCACCGGCAGGCCGATCCTGCTGACCACCTATACCAAGAACCTCACAGCCGACCTGCGCTCCCGGCTCACCTCGCTCATCGACCCGGAACTGCTCAGCCGAATCGACATCAAGCACATCGACCAACTCGCCCAGAGCGTTCTCAATGAGAACACCACGCCCGGCTCACAGCGCAGCCTGATCACCGACGACCAGGCCCTGGATGTACTCCGCGAAGTGCTCTTCGAACACGACGAGCAGCGCTGGGACGCCGAGTTCCTCTTCGATGAATGGGAACAGATCATCTTGGGCCAGTCTCTCGCCACCCGCCAGGACTACTTCAAAGCCCGCCGCGCTGGCATGGGCCGCGCCCTCACGCGACCCGAACGCGCCGCCATCTGGAAGCTGCTCGACCAGTTCACCCTGCGCCTCAACGGCCTCGGCCGGGAAACCTGGGCCCAGGCCGCCGAACGCGCAGCCCGCTACGAGATGGAGCGCGCCCGCAAGATCCAGCTCCGGAACGAGCACAAGAACGACATCGACGGCGACGCAGCCCACCTTGACGACAACAGCTCCGGAACGCGCTACCTACATCACCGCTACCAGCACATCGTCGTCGACGAAGCCCAGGACCTCAGCCCCGCCCACTGGAAGATGCTGCGCGCCATGGTCGCTCCTGGCCCAAGCGACCTGTTCATCGCGGGTGACACCCACCAGCGGATCTACGACCGGCAGGTCACTCTCTCCACCGTCGGGGTCAACATCCGCGGCCGCTCCTCGAAGCTGACCCTCAGCTACCGCACCACACAGGAGATCCTCGACCAGGCCGCCAAGGTCGTCCGCGGCGGCACCTATGACGACCTCGACGACGGCACCGACACCCTCCACGGCTACCACTCCCTGCTGCACGGCCCAACCCCCGAGTACGTCGCATGCGCCGACTGGACCGACGAGGTCGCCCAGCTCGCCGAAACCCTCAAGCAGTGGCGCGCGGAGATCACCGAGCCTGGCGCGGACGGCACCGTACGCGACCCGAGCGGCACCATCGCCGTCTGCGTCGCCGATGGTGAGATGGCCGGCCGCGTCGCCGCCGACCTGGAGACCAAGCACGGAATCAGCACAGCCACCCTCACCAAGGAGGGGCCGCAGGGAAGCGGCGAGGTCCACATCGGCACGATGCACCGGTTCAAGGGGCTCGAGTACCAGAAACTAGCGATCATCGGCGCAAGCGACGGTATCCTCCCACGCACCGCCCTCATCGAGAAGTACGCAACAACCGACCCCAAGCGGTACGAACGCGAACTCAAGAAGAGCCGCAGCCAACTCTTCGTCGCCGCCACCCGAGCCCGCGACGCGCTGCACATCTCCTGGCACGGCAAGCCCAGCCCATTCCTACCCTCGTAGCTGACGGCTCCGCGCCGCTGCGACCACCGCCACGGTCAGGGTGGCCGACGGCCAGGTTCCCCCGTTCCACGACCAACTCGGCCAGGTAGCCGCGGAACAGGGGAAGATCGACTCAGAGCGTCGACGGTCGCCGCCATGCTCAGAGCCTGTGCACTGCGGAGTCGGAAGGCCTTTCGACTCCGGCTCGATCCCCGTGCCCGGCACGGGCGAGACAGTCCACGTGCAACACTATCTACGTCTTAAAGATCACTTTTCCGCGGTCCGGACCGGCCGCGATCTCCAAGATCAAATCATCTGGATCATCGACTCCGAAGCCAATACTCCAGGCAACTTCGCGTCCCGGCAGCAGCGAGGTATTCGGACTACCGGAAAGCATGTACTTATCCGGTTGACCGGAGTCGAATATTTCTTGCATTTCTCGATTTGCACTCTGCAGTGTAGCAAAGAACGATGACGGACTGAACGGCTTCGAAGTTCGATTGGTCACCGTGATCGCGAACATTACATAATACTTGGTCTTTATGGGCACCGCCGCGAAGGCGGTCGGAGTTATGCGCTCAGGCTTACCTATACGTACACTCAGCTTATCCGGGTATACATAGGTTTCACCGAAGTCAAGGATGAGCCCACTGCTGCTCAAAGGACTGGGTTCCGGCCGGTTCTCGATGTCGGCACCATTGGGGACTATCCCCCTGACTTCCTTGGCGTCCCCATCGGACGCCTTGGCGCTGGCGTCTTTGCCGCTGCCCGCAGGATCAATCACGAAAGCCAGTGGAACGCTCACGGCCGCAACGGCCGCTGCTGCCGTTGCGAGCAAGGCGCGCCGTGACCACCGGCGTCCGGGGTGTTCATTGGCTTGGTCGCCTGCCAAAGAGGGTGATGCCTGAGGAAGTAGTTGGACTGTCGCGCCCATCTGAGCGGACCGGATGGAACTGCGGACCTGCTCCTGCGAAGTTGGCGTATGAAGTCCGATCATTCGATGCAGGCTGGAAAGGACGTCAGCGGCTCGCTCAGGACGCTGGCTCGCCTCCTTTGCCAGTAGGCCCAAGACGAGTTGGTCCATGGCGGCAGGTATTTCCGGCCGGATCGCACTTGGCGGGATTGGCGTCATGTTGAGATGCTGGCCCATCAACGCTGGTGTTGATGGGCCGGGGAAAGGAGGTCGTCCGGTGAGGAGAGCGTATAGAAGGCCACCGAATGCGTACAGGTCCGTGCGTTGGTCGACGGCCTGGCCCAGCCATTGCTCGGGAGCCATGTAGGTGGGGGTGCCGGCAGCCTGTCCGCTGATGGTGTGGGTGGCCGATGCATCGGCGATGTGAGCTATCCCGAAGTCGCAGATCTTGACGCGGTCCCCGTCCAGAAGCATAACGTTAGAGGGTTTGAGGTCTCGATGGACGATTCCGCGCTCATGGGCGGTCGCCAGACCGTCGGCGACCTGCGCTCCCAGCGCGTGCGCTCGCGCGAGCATAAGTCCCCCTGGGTTTTCGGCGATTTCCTGTTCCAGGCTCACGCCTTCTAGGAACTCCATCACCATGTACCATTGGCCTCCGTATTCTCCAAAGTCATCGACGGTGGTTATGCTCGGATGCTTCAACCGGACCGCAATCCGTGCTTCCTGTCGGAATTTGCTCAGCCATACAGGACTGGTAGCCGCGACCTCTGCATGCAGCACCTTGACCGCTACTGGACGATCCCGCAGCAGGTCGACGGCCCGCCACACCCTCCCGAAACCACCTCCACCGAGAACGTGTTCCAGCCGATACCGTCCGGCGATCTCCACTCCAGACTCCACCCGGGCCCCTTCACATGCCACCCCAAGAAGGTGGACGACCAGCGCAAACGATGCGGTTGCGACGAATCGTATCGAAGCTGTTGTTCAATCAAGAAGCCAGGAGCCTCGCATCCCTGGCTCGGCGGCGAACCCGCCTGCAAGCCACACCTCTTCTCCATGTCGCGGTGGACCAAGTACAGTAAGTCACCTCGTGATGTTGTGGTCCGGCCCCCGGCACCCAACTCCATTTCGACACTGTGCTTTCCGATGACGCCGACGCCGCAGTCATGCGCCACGCCGGCCACAAGTCAGCAAAGCGAATCGCTTGGCCCTGCGCATCAACGCCGAACTGGCGTCGGCCCCTGAACTACCGGTGCCCCGGGCGGCAGCGCGTCATGCTCAAGGCGGAAGACCGCTCAGTCCGCCGGTGAGATCTTGCCCTGGCACCGCTCCAGGCGTTTGCGGAGACGCTCCTGCACGCTCGCCTTTTCGGGCGGAACGCGCAAGGCTTGGGTGAGTGCTGCAGCCGCTTCAGAGTAAAGACCTTGCTTGACGAGCCATATACTGAGCCGATCTACAACCTTCGGGGCAGTGCTCCCTGCAGCGACGGCTCTCCGGTAGGAAACAATCGCCTCGTCAATATTTCCAGCCTTCTCCGCCCGAAGCCCGTTGTCAGCTGCCAAGACGGCAACTGTCCCATCGTCGCCCTGGTTTACCGCCAACCTCTCCAACGCCACCCGTAGAGCCGATCCGCTGAACGCGCGAAGCTTGCCGTGGCGGTCTTCTCCGTAGGAGACGCGAAGGAGATGCGCCGCTACGGCCGGTCGGGCAAGAACTGGAACACGCGCGTAAAGATCAAGAAGCATGGGAGCATACGGTGCCGCGCATACATACTCAAACAACTCCACCCAGGCATCGGCGATGCCGCGCTCAACATGCAGGGCGCTCACGTAAGCCCTCAGCGTGTCATCACGCCGACCCTTCTGATAGCGGGTGCAGCGTGCCAGCGCCAGCCACGCACGCGCCACCCACGGGTCCGCCGCCGAACCCAGGCGAGTGACCAGATCGCTTGCCCTGCGTTCGAGGCCGGGCCATACATGAGGAGTCCGCTCCTCAAAACGCTTGTTGGTCTCGGTAGCGCACTCGGCCTCGACGGTTTCAAGGCGCCCCCGCGCTACCCGATCACAACCGGCAAGGACCGGGGTCGGCTGGTCCAGCCAACCGAACAGGCCCGCCACACTCCTGGCTATCTCCGGAACAATGGCCAGCAACTCATGCGGCAGCCCCAACGGCTGGAGGTCGAGCAAGAGCACCACCTGCTGACCGTGTCCGAAGTCGTAGAACTCGGCCGGACACGACGGCAACCGCCCACCGTGAGCACCGGCGAATCCCAGCACCGCCCGATGCACCTGCGCGCTCGCCTCAGCTGACAGATATCCGACCAGGTACGTCTGCACGTATACAACCACCGCCGTCGGATAGCGCGAATGCGAGGGCGCCGGAACCAGTACCGCCATCCGTACCCCATCGCCCCCTGGATCGGTCGCGGCGGCCCGCACCGCCTCCTGATGAAACGACTCCCCGACAACCTCGACCTCAACATGCCCCGGCATCCAGGCCGGAGCGGTGACCAGTCGAGGCAACCGTGCGGGCATCTCAGCAGGCGGATCTACAACTGGCCATCCGTACACGGCACCACCCCACGCACCTCTCACAACCCTGAACCCTTGCCCGGTGAAGACGCGCCACCAGTCCCACCGGTTGTCACACGGACCGCCGGATGACCTGCGCAGATGAAATCTCATCGCGTACCGCCTCGAGGAGGACGGCGTGCAACCGTGTGTCGATCCGGGCTAACAGCCCGCGGCCATCCACCGCGACATACGGAACGGCCCGCGTCTCCACGGACGATTGCGCCCGGCCCAGCTATGGGAGGGACTTGCGTCGCGCCCATGGATATACGACCAGGGCACCAGTGGGCGACCGCCTGGTGGGTCGCGGCCCCGGCCACGGCGCCGTTCGCAACGAACGTGCCTTTTCGCAGGCGCTCAGTGCACGTCCACGTAGTCGGTGGGCTTGTTGGAGGCGAGGTAGGTGGAGCTGCCCTTGTAGACGGCCGTCCAGGTGCCGTCCTCGGACGCCTTGAACGTCTTGCTGAACCACCCGTTGCTCGCGGTCTTCACTACGGCCATCTGCGTCCAGGTGCTGGAGCTCTTCGGCTGGAAGTACAGGTAGACCGACGCGCCCGGCCCGGCAGCATCTTGGCCATGTACCGGAACAGCTTCCCCTTGACCGTGATGATCTTCCCTTTTACCACCGGCTCCGGAGAAGCGTTGAAGCCGGCGATGGACGTCCCAGCCCCGCCGCCGAAGAGGTCCACGCTCAGCACGCCCGTGTCGTCGCCTCGCTGGAGGCCAAGCACCCCAACGCGGCCGAGCATCTGGACGCAGCCCGCGACGACCTTGCCCCTGTCGAAACCTCATCCGTGCAGGTCAAGCGGCCGGTTCGTACTCATTAAGGATCCCGCCCAGAGGTTGCCTTCTTCGGATGTTCAGGTGGGCGATCTGTTCGGAATCGGCGATCAGTGGAGGCAACGGCCCTAACGGGCGGGCGTTGGCTATGCCCTGATGAGGCCGATGCTCGTTGTAGAAGGTCTCGAACTCGCGGAGAGAGTGGAGCACATGCCGCTGGTTCCAGATCAACGTGCGGTCTAGGAGCTCACGGCGGCAGGTCTGCACCCACCGCTCCATCACCGCGTTCATTCTCGGCATCCGCACGCCGGTCAGCACCGTCTGGATGCCGGTATCGGCCAGGACGGTGTCGAACAGCTCAGGGAACTTGCCGTCCCGGTCGCGGATCAAGAACCGTGCCCGGCAACCCGCGTCCTCCAAGTCCATGACCAGATTCCGGGCCGCCTGGGTCACCCACGCTGCGTTCGGGTGGGCGGTGGCGCCCAGAACCCGGACACGGCGGGTGCGATGTTCGATGACCGCCAGCACGTACATGCGGGCGCCGGTGAGCGTTACGGTCTCCAGGAAGTCACACGCCAGCAGCGCCTCGGCCTGCGAGCGCAGGACAGTAGGGGGAGCGTTGCCTGAACCGCGTCGGTGCCGAGGGGCGCTGGGCTTCGGCGACCTCTCGGCCGCTGTGTTGTCAGTCGGTGATAACGGCGTCGCGGTGGATCCATTCCGAGCTGTGCGCGGCCTCGTGCATGAAGGCCGCGACGTCGGCGCGGCTGATTCTGGGGGCGCCGCGCATCTGGAGCCGGTCGTTGACGCGGTAGTTGCCTTTGGCCGGGCCGTTGGTGAGCGCGGTCGGGTAGACCAGGGTCCAGTCCAGGCCGCTGGAGCGGATGCGCTCGTCCGCGATTTTCTTGTTCGCGTAGACACCTCGCAGCAACGTGCTGTACATGATCTTCTGCGTGAGGGTCGCAGACTCGAAGGTGTCCCCCACGCCGAATGACGACATCCAGATCAGGCGGGTGACGCCTTGTTCCTCGGCGGCGCCGAGCACGGCGGCGGACGCGCGGTTGAACAGGTCCTGGTGGTTGAGCGATTTGCCTTGGCCGAGTGCGGAGATGATGGCGTCTTGTCCGAGGGCGGCGGTCGAGACATCGTTCCGGGAGGTGGCGTCTCCGGCGACGACGGTGACCTCGTCGGCGAAGTCGGCGAGGGCGGCCGGGTTGCGGGCGAGGGCGGTGATGGTGTCACCGCACTTGCACGCGGCGTTGAGGAGTTGGCGGCCGGTGGGGCCGGTCGCGCCGAGGATGAGCAGGTTCATGCTGGTAGTCCCCCTTCGGGTGCTGCGAAAGGACGAGTGCTAGACGCCGGCTGGCACCGGTGGCTCGTCGCGGTCGCGGGCCGCGTGGCGTGGCAGGAACAGCGCGGGGACGATGATCAGGGCTGTGAGGCCGAAGGCGAGCCAGAACGCGAAACCGAACGCGTCGGCTAGCAGCGGGCCGACGACCGGCATGGCATCAGGCGGGATGGCGGCGATCTGGTCGGTGCCGCCGCCCGGGGCCTGGACACCGCGCGCGGCGAGTTGACCGGTGAACCGCTGCGTCAGGGCCGTCACCAGCAGGGCGCTGCCGAGTGAGGCGCCGACCTGCTGCATGGCCGACAGCGTCGGTGCGGCCCGCGATACCGCCTCTTTGCTGAGCTTGGTGTAGGAGGCGGCGATGGTCGGCATCATCACCGCGCCCAGGCCCATGCCGCGCACGAACAGGGCCGCGCTCAGCCAGGTGTAGGAGGTGTGGACGCCCACCTGGGTGAAGGGGAAGGTGCCGAGCAGCGCGAGCACGATTCCGACGGGTACGACGTAGCCCGCGCCGATCCGGTCGGTGAGACGGCCTCCGATCACCATGGCCACGATGGCGCCCAGACCCTGGGGGGCCAGCAGCAGGCCGGCGTTCAGCGCCCCCTCCCCGCGGACGGTCTGGTAGTAGAGCGGAAGCAGCAGCATGCCGCCGAACAGCCCGATCGCGACCAGGAAGACCGCCACGGTTCCGAAGGCGAAGCGCCGGTTGCCGAGCAGGCGGACGTCGATGATCGACGCGGCTCCCCTGCGCAGGCTGTGCCAGGCGTACAGGGCGAGGCCGGCGGCGCCGCCCAGGAGCCATCCGAGCACGTCCCATTCGCCGAACCCGCCTTCCGAACTCGCCTGGGACAGTCCGTAGAGCAGGCCGGCGAGGCTGCCAGAGAGCAGGAGGAGTCCGCGCAGGTCGAGGCGGCCGTGTTCGGGCAGGGCGCCGCCTGCGGGCAGTTTCCACACCGCGAGCGCCACGGCGAGGATGCCGACGGGGACGTTGACGATGAAGATCCAGTGCCAGCTGGTGTATTCGACGAGCAGGCCGCCGAGCACGGGGCCGAGTACGGGGCCGAGGAGCATGGGGACGCCGAGGATGCTCATGGCGCGTCCCAGGCGTTGCGGTCCGGCGGCTCGGGTGATGATCGCTTGGCCGCCGGGCAGCAGCATGCCGCCGCCGAGTCCCTGGAGCACGCGGAAGGCGATCAGGCTCTCGATCGACCAGGCGGCCGCGCACAGCGCGGACCCGGCCGCGAACAGGCTCACTGCGGTGATCCAGGTCGCCTTGGGGCCGAACCGGTCCATGGCCCAGCCGGTGACCGGGATGACCAGGGCCACCGAGAGCAGGTAGCCGGTGACGACCCACTGGGTCCTCGACAGCGGAGCGTCGAGTTCGGTGCTCAGCGAGTCCAAGGCCACGTTGACGATCGTGGTGTCGAGCACCACCATGATCATCCCGGCTACGATGACGAGCCCGGTGACGATGACGTTTCGGTCGAGCCCGCCCGACGTTTCAGTGGTGGGCGTTGCCATGCCGGCTCCGTTCAGCCAGAGGTTCCTAAGGACACGGGGCGCCGCGGGTCTACGGGGCGAGGCCGACCATGGAGGCGCTCTGGCGCCAGAGGTCGTCGCGGACCTCGTCGTCGCGGGCGAGCGGCGCGGGCTCGGGATAGGTGATGTCTCCCTTGACCAGGGAGACGTAAACGTGCCCGGCGGGGGGCGTGACGGTGCCGGCGGCGAGTTGGGCGAGGACCTGTCCGGCGCGTTCGGGTGGGCCCATGACGTAGGCGGGCTTGAAGCGACCGACGATGCGGAAGACCGGGAAGACGACCAGGGTCATGAACCGTTTGGCTCCGGGGCCGGCGTCGCCGAGGTTGGTGCCGCCGGTGAGGCCAGGGTTGTAGGCCAGCGCCCTGATCCCGCGTTCGCGTACCTCGGGGAGTTCGGCGAGGGAGCGGACGGTGAGCAGGTTGCACAGCTTGGAGGCGGCGTAGGCGCGCATCCCGGCCCCGAATCCCGACGTGGGCGGGTGCGCGCGGGCCTGGGGGTCGAGCGTCTTGGGGGCCAGGGGCGTGATGGCCGGGTCGTGGGTGTCGCTGGTGGTCAGGATGATGCGGGCGTCGTCGGCCAGGTGCGGTGTGAGGAGGCGGGCCAGCAGGTAGTGGGCGAGGTGGTTGACGGCGAAGGTGGTCTCGAAGCCGTCGGCCGTCCGCCCGTCCAGGCTCCTGGACTGGGTGCCGGCGTTGAGGACCAGCGCGTCGATGGGCGTCCCGCCGAGCCGCCGCAGGACGGCGTCGGCGAACTCGCGGACGCTTCCCAGGGAGGCCAGGTCAAGTGGGAGCGTCTCGACGCCGGCGGGCACGGTCCGCCCGGTGCCGCGGGCGCCCACCAGGACCAGCGTGCCGGGGTCGCGGGCGATCTCCTGGACCGCGGCGGCGCCGATCCCGGACGTGGCGCCGGTCATGACGACCACGCGAGCTATCTGTGGTGTGTCGGTCATCTGCTGTCCCTCGGTCGGTGGTCGGTGTCGCCTGTCATGAGGCAGTGGACGGAGTGGAGCTCAGGGCTCCGGTCTGCAAGCGCCGGCCGCGGCGGGTGAGGCCGCGCGGCTTGTAGATGTTGAGCACCAGCGGAACGGTCACGAGCAGGAGGCCGGCCACGGTGTTGGGGAGGTCGGCCCTGTCGGTGCGGGGGTCCATGCTGGGATCGGCGGCTCTGGCCGTCAGTTCGGCGACCTCGGTCGACATGTGCACGAAGAGCAGGGCGACCGCGACGATGGTCAGCCACAGTGAGGCGACCACCCAGCGGTGCCGCAGCAGTCCCCACCGGGTGACCAGCGCCAGGATCACGCCGGTCACCAGGGAGGCGACGGCCAGCGGCGCGATCGCGAACCTCAGCAGCGGATCCATCAGCAGATACGCCCCGCGTACCTGCGCCAGGTCCGAGCTGGTCAACGCCACGGCGTTGACCACGAGGTAGGCGATGATCGCGCCGATCCAGCCGACCGACACGGTCACGTGCACCGTCAGCAGCGGCATGCGCAGCCGACGCCCGGCGGGCATCACTCGCTTGCGGTGGGCGCCGGCTCGGTGGGCCGGGCCCCGTCGGCGTCGCGGTGCCCGTCGGCCAGGTGCGGTCGGTTGAGGCTTTCGCCTTCGACGTCGATGTTGGGCAGGAGCCGGTCGAGCCATCGGGGGAGCCACCAGGCGTGTTCGCCCATCAGGTACATCAGCGCCGGGATCAGGCACATGCGCACGATGAAGGCGTCGAAGAGCACGGCGACGGCGAGGGCGAAGCCCATCGATCCGATGACGGGCTCGTCCATCAGGATGAATCCGCCGAAGACCGCGGTCATGATCAGTGCGGCCGCGGTGACGACCCGGCTGCTGTTGCGGAACCCGTCGACCACGGCCTCGCGGGCGGAGGCGCCGTGGACGTGGGCCTCGCGGATCCGGGTGACCAGGAAGACCTGGTAGTCCATGGCCAGGCCGAAGACCAGGCCGATCAGGAAGATCGGGATGAAGCTGATGATGGGCTGGGCGGAGAACAGCCCGAACATGCCGTTCTGGACGACGGCGACGGTGGCGCCGAGGGTGGCCATGACCGACAGCAGGAATCCCAGGGTGGCGGTCAGCGGGACCAGGATCGAGCGGAACACCAGCATCAGGATCAGGAACGCCAGGCCGATGACGACGCCGAGGTAGAGCGGCAGCACGTCGGCCAGCCGCTGGGACACGTCGGTCTGGATCGCGGTCAGGCCGGTGATGCCGATGCTGGTGCCGGTCGACTTCTCGATGCCGGGCTGGTCGTCGCGCAGGTCGTCCAGCAGGTCCTCGGTCGCGGTGTCCTCGGGCCCGTGGGCGGGCGTGATCAGGACGAGCGCGCCGGTGCCGTCCTTGTTCATCCCGCCCAGTTGGGCGTTGGCGACCTCCTTGTGGTCTCCGGCCCACTGGACGACCTTCTGGTAGGCGGCGGGACGGTCGGCGGCGGGCACGTCGCGGCCGTCGATGACGGTCAGCATCGGTGCCAGGCGGCCCTCACCGAACGCGCCATTGACCAGGTCGGCGGCCTTGCGCTGGGTGGTGTCGGCCGGCGCGGTGGAGTCCGACGGGAAGGCCAGGTGCAGCTGGGTGGAGGGGACGGCGACCGCGCCGAGCCCCGCGGCGGCGGCGAGGGCGAACACGATCGGCGCGCGGCCCACCAGCCGAGCCCAGCGGACGCCGTTGTTGACCGCCTTGCCGGAGGCGTCACGGGCGGGGGTGTGGCGGCGGAACCGCCCGGCGAACGCCTTGGACTTGAACACCCCCAGCACTGCGGGCAGCAGGGTGAGCGCGACCAGCACCGCGATGATCACGGTCCCGACGGCTCCCCAGCCCATGGCGGCCAGGAACGGGATCCCGGTCAGGGACAGCGCCGCCAGCGCGATCACCACGGTCAGTCCGGCGAACACCACCGCCGATCCGGCCGTGCCGACCGCGCGTCCGATCGCCTCCGCCCGGTCCTGGGTGTGCTCCAGCTCGCTGCGGTAGCGGGCCAGGATGAACAGGGCGTAGTCGATGCCGACCCCGAGACCGATCATGGTGGCCAGCAGCGGAGTGCTGGAGTCCAGGGTGGTGAAGGCGGTCATGGCGGTGATGCCGGTGACGCCGAGCCCGACCCCGATACCGGCCGTCAGGATGGGCAGGCCCGCGGCGACCAGCGAACCGAACGTCAGGGCCAGGATGGCCAGCGCGACCGCGATACCGATCAACTCGACACTGGCGCCGCCTCCGCCGCCGCCCGGGCCGCCCTCCATGCCCGCGCCGGAGACCTCCACCTGCAGCCCGTCGCCGCGGGCGTGGTCCAGCACCTCCAGGACCTTGTCGCGGGTGCCGGCGTCGACATCGGTCGTGGTCGCGACGTCGAAGGCGAACTCGATGGTGCCCACGCGCCCGTCCGGCGACAGCGGCGACACCGCAGCCGCGTTCCGCTCGGCCGTCTTCTGCGCGGCCGCGACGGCCGCCTCACCACCGCCCGAGGCCTTCGCCCCCTGCACGGCCATATCGGTGATCTGCTTCTTCATCGCCGCGGCCGCCTCCACCGGACCCGCCGGCGGCTTGTCCGGCATCTGCGGCACCGAACCCAGCTGCTTGACCAGCGTGGAGACCCGGCCGGCGTAGGGCTGCTCGGCGAGCGTGTGGCCCTGGGGCGCGGCCACCACGATGGACACCGACGCCTCGTCGATCGCGTTGCCGGACCCGGGGAACAGCTCCCGCTGCAGGTCGGTGGCCTTCTCCGACGGGATGCCGGGAATGGAGAACTGGTCCGACATCGGCTGCGACATCGTGGCGGCCACCCCGCCCACCCCGATCAGGGCGACCAGCCAGACGGCCAGCACCAGCGGCCAGCGCCGAAAAGCGCCCTTGCCCAATCGGTACAGCAGCGTCGCCATGGAAGTCTCCAAACAGTCGGGGAGGTGGAACAGGTCGTGGTGGGGCGGGCGGGGGGAGGCGACCGGAGGTCAGTCGAAGAGTGCGGCGGCGCCGTCGAAGACGGCCACGTAGTGCTCGGCGAGGCTCGCGCTCGGGTCGGCGACGAACGCCTCGAGCGCGAGATCGAACAGCGACAAGGTCACCGTCGCGGCCGCCCGCGCCCTGAGCAGGTCGAACCTCGCCCCCTCGCGCTCCACGATCGCCTCGGCCAGGAACTCGGCGAGCCTGCTGAACTTGTCGTGCATCGCCTTGTGCAGCCGCGCCTCCGACGCGATCAGCCGCCGCACCCGCTCGTACTCCTCCGCAGCGGTGTCCTGGCGGTTCAGCACCGCCACGATGGTCGCCTTGACGTCCTCGGCGAGACGACCCGTCGGACCGCCCGCCCGGAACGCCGCGAGGTTCGCCGGGTCGGGCCCCGGCGGAGCACCCAGGACGGCGTCCAGCTTCCCGTCCACGTAGTTGAACAGGGTCCGCCGCGACACCCCGGCGCACTCGGCGAGGTCGTCCATCGTGAACCCGTCCAGACCCCACTCCTCGGCCAGCACCTGCGCGCACTGGGTGATCCGGGCCGCGGTCCGCTTCCGATTCAACGACGTTGCACTCTCCGTCATGCGTGCAATCTATGCACTCCTGACAGGAAAGTGCAAACCAAGGTGTCCATGCAGACCTGACGGCGGCGCGGACCGGCGGATTGGGCCCCGTACCCGCCTACCCCAGGGCTGTACGGGAGGTGACCGGCTGCGCAGTGAGGCCTGGACGCCGCGGCAGGGCGAGTGGATCCGGCCTGGGAATGGGCGGCCGAGTGCGGAAACCGGTCGGGCGGCCACCCGCCCCAGGTCGTCAACGAGGGGAACAGCGCGGTGCATGTCCCACAGGCCAAGGCCGAGCCGACCAAGCGAGCAACGACCTCACCTGGCTGGAAGCAGCTCGTCAGAAACATCGACCGGGTTCCGATATCACGGCCTGCCGCGGCATGCACCGTGCGACCGGGAACCGTGGCCGTGGAGACCGGCCTCGGCGACGTCTGTGGCCGCCGCAGGTCAGGCTAGTGACTCGACTGCCTGCGCGAAGGCTTCCGGGGCGGCGAGCATCGTGAGGTGGCCGGCGTTGCGGATGATGCGGGTCGGCGGTCGGTGCAGATTGACGATCGTCTTGTCGAGAGATCCGCCGTTGCCGTCGTCGCTGCCCCAGATGATCGCCGAAGGGACGGAGATGGCCGAGACCTGCTCAGGCGCAAGGCCGTAGTCGGCGTTGATCATAAGATCCCGCAGGGCGTCTTCGCCGGAGCGCTGGTGCAGCGGCCTGACCCACTGTTTCGTGAGGGCGGTCGACGGGGTCTGGCAGCTCGCCCCGCAGATCCTCTTGATGAACCACTTGTCGGCAGCGGTCCAGCGCGACCCGATCCTCATCACCGTGGTCATGTAGGGGCTGTTCAAGACCACCGAGCGCAGCCATTTGGGCCCGAGGTTCATCTTCAGCCCGTCGCCGTCGGCGAATATGACCTTGCGCACGTCCTGCGGGTGCCTCAGCGCGACCTCGCCGACCACGGCCGCGCCGAGCGAATGGCCGACGAGGGCCGGCCGGTCCAGGCGCAGTGTCCGGACGAAGCCATGGACCAGTTCCGCCTGGTCGCGCAGGAGCATCGGGCCGCTATACCGGGTGTAGCCGTGGCCTGGAAGGTCCAGAGCGTAGACGACGTGGTCCTTGCCGAGAAGCGGACCGACCGTGGACCACACAGTCGACGATTCCAGGAACCCGGGAACCAGCACGATGGGCGTGCCGCCCTTCCCCCACGTCTCGTAATGCACCTCGGAAGCACCGACCTTGACGTAGGCACCGAACCCCGGCTCAATTCGCACCGGCGGCCGAGTCGCCCTGTTGAAGATCAGGCAGACCGCGGTCGCGACCACCACGACCGCAAGCACGCAGACACCGATCCTGCGCAGCCACTTGGTGGCCCGGCGCCGCGCCCGGCCCGGCCGTGTCGGCTGCTCGCCTTCGGTGTCAGCGTCCTGAACGCGCAGCTCGGACATGGGCGTTTCACACCTGCTCCCTAACCCGAGACCGATCATGCAAGGCTCGGAATCGAATCAACGGACCAAGCCCCATGCGCCATTCGGCATGCCAAGCCACCACTCCCATGGGCGACCCGCCTGAACCGACATAACGACTAAACACCGCCGTCCGACCCCCTCGTGGACCCGTCGAGGGCCCCGTTCCTCGGCAAGCTTCTACGCGCATCGAGCGACCGGACGGCGGCCCGCTTCCGATTCAGGACGAGTTGCACTTCTATCCTGAAGTGCAATCTATGCACTCGCAAGTCACAGTGCAAATCAACCCTTCTCTCGAAGAACCTGACGGCGGCAGGCCCCCGGGATGTGAGACATGCTGAGCGCCGCCGGATCTTCGCGGACAAGACGTCCGGCCGCAACGCCGCGCTTGCCGGTTACTCCGTCCGCACAGGTCAGGCGAGGCCTCGCCGAGCAACCCACAAGATCACCAACGCCCCGTGGCGGCTCGTTGTCGGCTCGTTGTCGGCTCGGCGGCTCTGAAACAAATCAGCACGCAGTGACATTGGACGGCAGGAAAATCGGACGGATCACAGACAGATTGGCATGCAATGCCACTGCAAAACCCGTGCCGACACGACGATTTCGGCTTTTAATCCGTAGGTTGTGGGTTCGAGTCCCACGCGACCCACCACCCCTGACCAGGGAAAACACTGCCCACGGCAGTCTCGGTGACATCGACCTGAGGCCACACTGAGGCCGTCCTGGGGCCCGGCGTTTACGGGCACTTTGGACACCAGTCCAGGTGGTAGCGCAAGCAATGGCTCGGGTTCCTCGTCGGGCAGGCCTGATCCCCGCGCCAGCCAGGGTGCCGCCGACGCGGAACTATTCGGTTAGCCCTTCAAGGGTCTCGGCAGTAGAGGTAAGGGAGCCAGGGGCTCTGTAGGTGCGCGATCACGGCCTGACGGCCGGGTCTCCGCTTCGGCGTCGCTGTGGGTGGCCTAGCTGGCGCGCGGGATGTGCCGTCGAAGCACTCGACCGGGATGCCGTCCTCTTGCCGCGGCGGCGTTTCTTGCGGCTGGGTGTTCGGCGGCGGGTCCGGTTGGTGCCCGGGACCACACCTCGCGCCTTCATGACGTGGGCGGCGGTCTTTTCCGCGGCACGGTGGGCGACCTCGGGGAGGACCGAGGTGTAGGTGTCGGCGGTGAGGACGATGCTGGAGTGCCCGAGCATGTCCTGCACCACCTTCAACTCCACTCCGGCCGCCAGTGCGAGGGTGGCGGCGCCGTGCCGCAGGTCGTGCAGCCGGATCGGCGGCAGCCCATGCTCGGCGATCAAAGCCCGGAAGGTACGGCTGAGCCGGTCCGGGACCAGAGGATCGCCGCTGGGGCGGGTGAAGACGTACCCGCTGTCCCGATAGCCCTCGCCAGCTTGTTTCCGTTCTTTTCGCTGGCCGTCACGGTGGGCGCGCAGGGCGGCGACGGAGGTGCGGTCCAGCGCGATGACGCGGGCACTGGCGGCGGTCTTGGGCGGGCACACCGCCAGATGTCCCTGATGCTGCTGGATCTGCTGGGAGATCACCGCGACGCCCTGCTCCAGGTCCACGTCGCACCAGCGCAGCCCGGCTGCTTCCCCGCGCCGCAGCCCGCGTAGCGCGATCAGGTGGTAGGCCGCGTAGAGGGGGTGATCTTTGATGGCGTCGAGGAACTCGGCGGTCTGCGCCGCCGTCCACACCGCGACCGGCGGACGCTCCCCGGTCCGCTGCCAGTGCCGCACGCGTTCGGCGGTCCACACGACCGCGCGTGGGCGCCGGGCCGTCGGTAACTCGATCCGTGCTGCTGGATTGTCGGAGATCAGGCCCCGGCGCAGCGCGGCGTTGAGCGCGGTGCGCAGCGTCGCCCTGATCCGGTTCATCGTGGCCGCCGTCAACGGCATGCCCCGGGCTCGATGTTCGCGGGCGATGCGCGCGAACATCGCCTGCAGGTGCGCGACCGATAGCTCGGCCAGCACCACCGTGCCCAGGTACGGGGCCAGGTAGAGACGGACGTGGCTGGCGTACCCGCTGATCGTGGTCGCCGCGCCTGTTCGGGTGGCCAGCCAGTGGATGAGCCACTCCCCTACCGTCACCAGCCCACACCCTGCATCTGACGGCATCCGCAGCTGAACCAGAGCCTCCTCAGCCGCCTTGCGGGTCGTGAAGCCGCCGCGACGGATCCGCCGGCGCCGCCCGTCGGAGCCAACCGGCAGTTCCAGCCGCAGGTACCAGCTGCCGTGCCGCCGACCAGCCACCAACGCCGGACAGCGATCACCCCACGCCTTCCCCGTCCGCGGATCCACGCACCCGCACCGTCGGCAGATACCACCGACACTCTTGGTAATCACCATGCACGGTTTCGTACACCGGTTGCCCTAGATCGATCCGAGCTTCTTGCTGATCGAGCAACCTCCGGCACCGTGATCATGCGCCTCGGTGGCGGCAGGCTTTCAGGGCCGCCCGCAGTACGGCCCTGGTGGGGACGGCCAGAAAGACGCTTTCGGTGCACTTGTTCCGCGCGCGGCGTCTGGGTCAGGAGGTGGGGCCGTTAGGGAGGAGGACCGCGCGGCCGTGCACGTGGCCTTGTTCGAGGCGTTGCAGTACTTCGGGGGCTGCGTGGAGTGGGAACGCCTGGATGTGTGCGGTGATGCGGCCGGCGGCTGCGAGGGCGATGACCTCGGTGATGTCGCGGCGGGTCGCTCCGTAGGGGCGCTGGACCGATACGCCCCAGGGGAGGCCGGACTGCCGTTTGATCGGGGCGGGCGCGGCGTGGACCTGGAGGGTCCCGCCGCCGAGGCCGACGATGATGATGGCGCCGTAGGTCGCCACCGTCCGGCGGGCGATCTCCAGGGTGCCGTCCGTGCCGACGAAGTCGAAGACGGCGTTGGCGCCGAGGCCGCCGGTCAGGTCGAGCAGGGCTTCGGCCGCCTGTTCGGAGCGCAGCGTCACGTCCGCGCCGTGGTCGAGGGCGGCGGCGAGCCGGTCGTCGTCGATGTCGACGGCGACGATCCGGCATGCCGTCGTGGCGCGGAGGATCTGCACGGCGAGGTGGCCGAGGCCGCCGACGCCGATGACGACCGCTGTTGCGTCGGGCCGGAGCTGCCGGCGGGCGAGGCTGATGGCGTGGGAGGGGGCGATCCCGGCGTCGGCCAGGGGTGCGGCCGTCACGGGGTCGAGGTCTCCGAGCGGTACGAGGCTTCTGGCGGGCGCGACCATGTATTCGGCCATGCCGCCGGGGTGGCCGAGGCCCGGACCGGGCGGGACGGCCGTGCGGGTCGCCCAGAACGAGCAGGCGTTGTCCCGGCCCTCGGCGCAAGCCGGGCAGGTTCCGCAGCTCCAGATTCCGGCGACCAGGACCGCGTCTCCCGCGCTCAGGCCGGTCACGCCTGACCCGAGTTCGACGACGCGTCCGGTGGTCTCGTGGCCGAGGGTCAGCGGTAGCGGCAGTGCTTTCGGAGGGTGGCGGACGAGGTGGACGTCGGAGCCGCACATGCCGGCACCGACCACTTTGAGCAGCACCTGGCCTTCACCGACAACCGGTGTCGCGATTTCGCGGATCTCGAACCGGCCGGGTTCGAGGAGCTGGGCGGCTTGCATGGGTCTTCTCCTGTCGCGGTGTGGTCAGATGCTGATGCCGCTGGCAGTGGTGGCGATGCCGCCGTCGACGGGCAGGACGACGCCGGTGAGGTAGGCGCCGGCGCGTCCGGCGAGGTAGATGACCGCGCCGGCCATGTCGTCGTCGCGGCCGATGCGTCGCAGCGGTGCCCCGGCCGTGATGGCGTCACCGAACCTATCCAGCGTCGGGGCCATCATCTTGGAGGCGAACGGGCCTGGCGCGATCGCGTTGACGGTGATTCCCCGCGGACCGAGTTCCTTGGCCAGGTGACGGGTCAGTTGATGCAGGGCGGCCTTGCTCGCGCTGTAAGAGAAAGTGGGGACCGGCGGCACGTGGATGCCGTCGATGCTTCCGATGTTGATCACCCTGGCCGGGTCGTCGAGGGAACCGGCTCGTTCGAGTGCGGGCAGGAACGCCTGGACGAGGTGGAACGGGGACTTGACGTTGAGGTCGAGGATCTTGTCCCACGCCGATTCCGGGAACGTCTCGATCGCCTCGGCCCAAGCGGCGCCCGCGTTGTTGACCAGGATATGCACCGCATCGGTCTGCGCGGTGACCTCGCGCGCGAGCCGGTGGCATTCGCCGGCCTCGGACAGGTCCGCAGGGATCGCGGTGACCTTTCCGAATGCGGACAGTTCCGCAGCGGCCTGCTCGCAGGCGGCGGCCTTGCGTGAGCTGATCCAGACGCGGGCTCCGGCTTGCAGCAGGCCCCGGGCCGTCATCGTTCCGATGCCGCGGGTACCGCCGGTCACGACGGCGTTCTTGCCCGTCAGATCGAACAACCGCATGACGGCGTCCGAGGGGGTTCCGGGCTTCATCGCCGGCCCTCGAAGAGGCCTGGGCTGATGGCGCGTTTGAGGATCTTGCCGGTCGGGCCCTTGGGGAGCCGGTCGACGATGGTGATCAGGTGCGGGACCTTGTAGGCCGACAGCCGCTGCTTGGCCCAGCGGCGCAGGTCGTCGCCGGTGAGTTCGGCGCCGTCCCGCACCGCGATGGCCGCGGCGACCTCCTCGCCGTAGTGGTCGTCGGGGACGCCGATGACGGCGGCCTCGACGATGTCGGGGTGCTGGTAGAGCACCTCTTCGACCTCGGTCGGGTAGACGTTGTACCCGCCGCGGATGACCAGTTCCTTCTTGCGGGCGACGATGCGGAGGTCGCCGTCGGCGTCCTTGGCGCCGAGGTCGCCGGTCCGCAGCCGGCCGTCGCGGAGCACCTCGGCGGTGGCCTCCGGACGGTTCCAGTAGCCCTTCATGACGACGGGGCCGCTGATGTGGATCTCGCCGACCTCGCCGTCGGGGAGTTCGGCGCCGCTGTCGTCGCGAATGGTGATCGCGCAGCCGGGCAGGGGGCCGCCGACGGTCCCGGGTCTGCGGGGACGGCCGGTGATGTGGGCGGTGCCGGCTCCGGTCGTCTCGGTCAGCCCGTAGCCCTCGAGGACGGCGCAGCCGAAGTGCTCCTGGAAGGCGTGCACGACCTCACCGGGCAGGGACGCGCCGCCTGACGCGGCATGCCGCAGTCCGGTGAGATCGGCGGGCCGCTGACCAGCAGCCGCATGGAGGAGAGCGTTCCACATGGTGGGGACGCCTGCCATGAAGGTCGGCTTGTCGCGGGCCAGCAGTGCCAGCATCCCCTCCGGGGTGAAGCGCGGCAGCAGGGAGAGGCTCGCGCCGGCCTGGATGACGGTGTTCAGCACGCACGCCTGCCCGTAGACGTGGAACAGCGGCAGGGCCGAGAGGCAGCGGTCGGCGGCGGTGACCTCGTGCGCTTGGCGGATCATCGCGGCGCAGGAGGTGAGGTTGCCGTGGGTGAGCTGGGCGCCTTTCGGCCGTCCGGTGGTGCCGGACGTGTAGAGGATCACGGCTGTGTCGTCGGCGCCGGTCGAGTGCGGGTCGTCTGGGCCGGTTCGGGTGGCGAGGTCGGGCATGCCGGTGGTCATCGGCCAGTACGGGACGTTCAGGCGGGCGGCCGTCTCGGCGGGAGCCGGCGCGATCTGGGGCCAGCCGAGCACGAGGGCCACACCGGCGTCCTGGCCGACGTAGTGCAGTTCATGGGCCGTGGACATGGTGTTGGCGGTGACGGCGATCGCACCAGCGGCGTGGATGCCGTAGTAGGCAACGGCGAACTCCGGCACGGACGGGGCGATCAGCAGAACGCGGTCTCCCGGCCCGATGCCTGCTTCGCGCAGGCGGGCGGCGAACGCCGCGACGCGGTCGCGCAGCGTCCGGTAGGTCCAGGAGACGCCCGCGTCGTCGCGGAGCGCGACGCTGTCGGGTGTGTCCTGGGCGTGGCGCCAGAGTGCTTCAGCGGTGTTGTTCATCGGGTTCCTCGTAGCCTCATCGGGCGTCGGGAGAGCGGAACGCCGGCGGCCGCCGCTCCATGTAACTGGCGACGCCCTCGGAGGCGTCCGGATGGTTGAAGGAGGCGACCATCAAGTCGTCGGCCTCGGCAACGGCGGTGGCGAAGTCGGTGTCGAGGGCCCGCATCACCTGCCGTTTGATGACGCTCATCGAGGCGGGCGAGCAGAGCTCGGCAAGTTCGGTGGCGTAGCCGACTGCGGCGTCCAGCAGCGCATCGCGTTCGACGACCTTGTCGACCAGCCCGAACGCCCAGGCCTCCTCACCCTTCACGATGCGACCCGACATGAGCATGTCGAGGGCGCGGCTGGTGCCGATGAGGCGCGGGAGCAGCCAGGCGATCCCGTACTCGGCGATCAGTCCGCGGCGGGCGAACGCGGTGGTGAGCTTGGCGTCCGGGGTGCTGAAGCGGATGTCGCAGTAGAGCGCCTCGACCAGGCCGAGCCCCGCGGCGGCGCCGTTGATCGCGGCGATCAGGGGTTTGCGGACTGTCAGCGGGAAGGTCCGCGGCCGGGGCCGTTCGACCGGCCGGACCTCGTCGGCGGCGCTGACCTGCGCGAGGACGTCGAGGTCCGCGCCGCCGCAGAAGCCACGCCCGGCGCCGGTCACCACGATCGCCCGGACCTCGGGATCGGCCTCGGCCTCGTCGAGGAGGGCGAAGTAGCGCCGCTCCAGTTCGTCGTTCCAGGCGTTGAGGCGCTCGGGCCGGTTCAGCGTGAGGAGCAGCACCGGGCCGCGCCGTTCCCGAAGAACCGTCTCTTCGTTCGGAGTCATCGTCTCTTCCTGTCGTATCGCATCGGGGGTCCCTGGTCGGTTCCGGCGGGCGGGCGCTCGCCGCCGGTGTCCGGTTCCAGGTCGAGGCCGAAGAGTTCGGCGAGGCGGTGGACGGTCGCGGTGCTGTTGAGGTGGTGCAGGCCGCGGATGCCGAGGCGTTCGGCGCCGTCGAGGTTGTGGCGGAGGTCGTCGATCATCACGCAGGCGGCGGGGTCGGCGCCGAGCCGCTCGCAGGCGATCCGGTAGATGCGCCGGGACGGCTTGCGCACGCCGACGTCGCTGGAGATGACGACGGTGTCCGCGATGGCGTCCAGGTCCACGCCCCGGTAGCAGTCGTCGCCGAAGGCGTTGGAGACGATCGCGACCGGGACGCCGTCGGACCGCAGCCGGGCGACGGCGGACAGCATCGCCTCGTCGAGCCGCAGGCCGTCCTGGATCTGCGTGACCAGGCCGGCGGGCACGTCGGCCACGCCGTGGGCGCGGAGCCGTTCGGCGAAGCGGTCCTCGAATCCGGTCTGGTCGAGGCGGCCGCATTCGTGCTCGACCAGCAACCGCCCGGACGGCCCGTCTTCGCGCAGGAGCCGTTCGATGAGGCACGGATCGCCGCTGATCCGGTGTGAGACGGAGCGGAAGGCGTCGAAGACGTCGCTGGTCAGGACGCCGCCGAAGTCGGTGAGCACCGCCTGCGGGGGCCGAGCCACGCCGGAGGCCGTTCCGGGGTTCACAGGTCTTCCTCTCCGGTCAGGCGACGTCGAAGAGGCCGGCCGCGCCCATGCCGCCACCGACGCACATGGTGATCACCACGTGCCGGGCGTCGCGCCGCCGGCCCTCGATCAGCGCGTGCGCGACGAGCCGCGAGCCCGTCATGCCGTAGGGGTGGCCGATGGAGATGCCGCCGCCGTTGACGTTGAAGCGGTCGGGGTCGATGTGCAGTTCGTCGCGGCAGTACACCGCCTGGGACGCGAACGCCTCGTTCAGCTCCCACAGGTCGATGTCGTCGACGGTCAGGCCGTGCTGCTTGAGGAGCTTGGGCACGGCGAGCACAGGGCCGACGCCCATCTCGTCGGGCGCGCACCCGGCGACCGCGATCCCCCGGTAGACGCCGAGAGGTTCGAGACCGCGGCGCTCGGCCTCGCCCGCTTCCATCAGCACGCAGGCCGACGCCCCGTCCGACAACTGCGAGGCGTTGCCGGCGGTCACCGTCGAATGGGCGGTGACCTGCCCGTCGGGCAGTACGGGCCGCAGCCCGGCGAGGTTCTCCAAGGTGGTCGAGGGACGGTTGCCCTCGTCGCGGGCCAGCCTGACCTCTTCCTCGGTGGTCTCGCCGGTCACGCGGTCGGTGGTCTTCTTGACGGTCGTCAGCGGGACGATCTCCGCGTCGAAGCGGCCGTCCGCCTGCGCCCGCGCGGTGCGCTGCTGGGAGGTGAGCGCGAACTCGTCCTGGCGGTCGCGGTCGACGCCGTAGCGGTCGGCGACGATCTCGGCGGTGTGCAGCATCGGCATGTAGATCGAGGGCTTGCCGGCCACCAGCCACGGGTCGCTCGCGCGGTGCAGGTTCAGGTGCTCGTTCTGCACGAGCGAGATCGATTCGACGCCGCCGGCGACCACGGCGTCCATGCCGTCGTGGGTGATCTGCTTGGCGGCGGTGGCGATGGCCATCAGCCCGGACGAGCACTGACGGTCGATCGTCATCCCGGGGACGGTGTCGGGCAGCCCGGCGCGAAGAGCCGCCTGGCGGGCCACGTTGTTGCCCGAGGATCCCTGCTGCAGTGCGCAGCCGAGCACGACGTCCTCGATCTCGGCGGCGTCCAAGCCCGCCCTAGCGATCGCATGGGAGATGGCGTGGCCGGCCAGGTGCTGCGCTTGCGTGTCGTTGAACGCGCCGCGGTAGGCCCTTCCGATCGGAGTCCGCGCCGTGGACACGATGACGGCCTGTTTCATGACTGCTCCTTAAGGGTGTTCACAGAGAAGGAAAAGCGGAAGGCGGCCCTGTCAGTTGGTGGGCCCACCAGCCACGTAGAGGACCTGGCCGGAGACGAAACCCGCCTCCTCGCCGGCCAGGAACGCGGCGGCGTGCGCGATGTCGTCGGGCCGACCGGTGCGGCCGACCGCGATCTGGTCGGCCGCGGCCTTCTTCAGGTCGGCGAAGTCCATGCCCAGGCGCTGGGCGGTGGCCGCCGTCATCTCGGTCTCGATGAAGCCCGGTGCGATCGCGTTGGCCGTGACGCCGTACCGGCCCAGTTCGATCGCCAGCGTCTTGGTGAAGCCCTGCAGCCCTGCCTTGGCCGCGGCGTAGTTGGCCTGGCCCCGATTGCCGAGCGCCGAGGTGCTCGACAGGTTCACGATCCGCCCGAACCCGGCCTCGACCATGTGCCCCTGGACGGCCCTGGACATCAGGAACGATCCCCGCAGGTGCACGTTCACCACCGTGTCCCAATCCTGCGCGGTCATCTTGAACAGCAGGTCGTCGCGGGTGACACCGGCATTGTTGACCAGGACCGTCGGCGGTCCGAGAGCGTCGGCCACCCCGGCGACGGCCTTGTTCACCGCCGCCTCGTCGGCCACGTCCGCCGCCAGGGCCATCGCCGTGCCGCCCGCGTCGTTGATCGACCCGGTGGTGTCCGCGCAGGCGGACTCGTCCAGATCGATAACGGCGACGGCCATGCCGTCGGCGGCCAGCCGCCGCGCGATCGCCGCGCCGATACCGCGTGCCGCGCCGGTGACGATCGCCGTCCTACGCTTGGTGTTCATCATGTCTCCTGGTTCGTGACTGGTAGCGCGCCAGGCGGCTCCGGATGGTGGGGTGGTCGTGGCGGCGGGGTCAGACGCCCGCGTCGTCCGCGATGTGTTCGGCCGCACTGACCAGCGCTTCGATCTGCATCGCGGTGGGGGTTCCGGCCGCGGCCCGGTTGAGGGGGTCCTCCAGGGCGCGGCGCAGCACTCCCTCGGCGATGACCGCCAGCTTCCAGACGGCGAGCGCGTGCCAGAAGCCGAGCGCCGACGGGTCCCTACCGGTCCCGTCGAGATAGGTCCGCACCATGTCGTCGCGGCGCGGAAAGCCCGGCAGTGCGGTGACCGAGAGGGCGTCGACGGCGCTCTCGCCCCGTTCCGGCCAGTAGGCCAGCAGGGTTCCGAGGTCGGCCATCGGGTCGCCGAGCGTCCAGAGCTCCCAGTCCAGGACCGCGGCGATGTCCCCGTTCTCCTGGGACGCGATCACGTTGCGCAGGTGGAAGTCGCCGTGCAGCAGCGCCACCTCCCGCTGCGGCGGGACCGCGTCCATCAACCGCTCGGTGAGCCTCTCCAGCTTCGGCAGCTCGCGGGTCTTCGACCTTTCCCACTGGGAGGACCAGCGCTGCAGCTGGCGCTCGGCGTACGGCCTGGTACCGGCCGCGCCGGCCAGCCCGATCGCGTCGAGATCCACGGCGTGGACGTCGGCCAGCGTGCGGGCCATCGCCAGCCCGACCGCTCGGCGGCGCAGCGGAGGCACGGCACCGGCGGCCTCCGGGCGGTCGAGGACGATCCCGTCCACGAACTCCATCAGCACCAGCGGGGCATCACCATCGAGCCGGACGCCGTGCACCCGCGGCACCGGTACATCGGTGCCCTCCAGCGCCGCCAGCACCCGCGCCTCGCGGACCACGTCGTGCGCCGTCGGCAGCAGCCGGCCGAGCGGCGGGCGCCGCAGCACCCAGCGGCGTCCCCGCTCGTCGTCGACCGCGAAGGTGAGGTTCGACTGCCCCAGCCCGATCCGGTCGAAGCGGAGCGCCCCGTGGAACTCGATGCCCAGCGAGGCGATCCAGGCCGTCACCTCGCCGGCGTCCAGCCCGAGTGCCTCCACGCTAGGCACCGGCGGTCTCGCGTTCGCCGCGGCGGCCCCCGCTCACCACGGCCGGACGTCCCGGACGGTCGGCCGGAACCTCGGGGACCCATGGCCTGTCCGCGGCGTCGCGGTGCTTGCGGAGTTCCTGGATCGCGATGGCGCGCTTGTGGACTTCGTCGGGGCCGTCGGCGAGGCGGAGGGTGCGCAGCTGCGCCCAGGCGTTGGCGAGCGGGAAGTCGTCGGTGACGCCGCCTCCGCCGTGCACCTGGATCGCCCGGTCGACGATCTTCAGCGCCATGCCCGGCGCGGCGACCTTGATCGCGGCGATCTCCATCCGCGCCGCCTTGTTGCCTGCGGTGTCCATCATCCACGCGGCCTTCAACGTCAGCAGCCGGGTGCGTTCGATGTCGACGCGGGCCTCGGCGATCCAGTCGCGGATGTTGGCGCTGTCGCTGAGCCGGTGCCCGAACGCGACCCGCTCGTCCGCGCGCCGGCACATCAGCTCCAGGGCCCGTTCGGCGACGCCGATCGCGCGCATGCAGTGGTGGATCCGGCCCGGCCCGAGCCGCGCCTGGCTGATCGCGAACCCCTCGCCCTCCCCCTTCAGGACGTCGCTCACCGGGACCCGCACGTCCTGGAACAGGATCTCGGCGTGCCCCTCGCGGTCCATGTACCCGAACACAGGGAGGCTGCGGACGATCGTGACACCGGGCGCGTCGATCGGGACGACCATCATCGACTGCCGCCGGTGCGGCGGAGCGTCCGGGTCGGTCCTGCCCATGACGATCAGCACCCGGCAGTTCCGGTGCATCGCGTTGGAGGCGAACCATTTGCGGCCGTTGAGGACGTAGTGGTCGCCGTCGCGTTCCATCCGCAGCTCGATGTTGGTGGCGTC
The DNA here is from genome assembly GCF_040677125.1 of Actinomadura sp. NPDC049382. NCBI lineage: Bacteria > Bacillati > Actinomycetota > Actinomycetes > Streptosporangiales > Thermomonosporaceae > Actinomadura > Actinomadura sp. NPDC049382. Next base: position 86,269 of record NZ_JBFARO010000004.1, on the reverse strand, counting down.
GGAGCTGGCGACGCCCGGCTCGGTCATCGCGAACGCCGACCGGATCGTCCCGTCCAGCAGCGGGCGCAGGTACTTCTCCTTGTGCTCGGCGCTGCCGAACAGCGTGAGCACCTCCATGTTGCCGGTGTCGGGCGCGGCGCAGTTGGTGGCCTCCGGCGCGAGGTGGGCGCTGCGCCCCATGATCTCCGCGAGCGGCGCGTACTCCAGGTTCGTCAGCCCCGGACCCCACTCGGGATGCGGATGGAACAGGTTCCACAGGCCGCGGCGGCGCGCCTCGGACTTCAGCTCCTCGACGATCGGCGGCTGGTGGTGCGGGTCGCCGGACGCGCGCATCTGCTCCTCGTACACCGCCTCGGCCGGGTACACGTGCTCGTCCATGAACTCCAGCAGGTCGTCGCGGTAGCGCTTCGCGCGGTCGGAGACGTCGAACAGCTCCATGGCAGCTCCCCTCGGATGGCGTGCCGCTATATTTACTTGAATCCGCATTCAAGTTCAAGTGACGATCACCACCAGGCCCGCGCTGCTAGCCTTCGACCGACGAGTGCGCGACCGGACAGAGGCGAAGACCGCGGTGGTTCCCGAAGAGACGACTCCCGGACAGGCGGCCGGCGGCGACCGGCAGTCCCGGATCACCCCGCGCAGCAAGCGCGGCATCCGCACCCGGAACGCCCTGATCCAGGCCGCCCGCGAGGTCTTCGAGCGCGACGGCTACCTCGACGCCCGCATCGTCGACATCTCCAAGGCCGCGGGCGCGGCGTCCGGATCCTTCTACACCTACTTCAACGACAAGGAAGAGATCTTCGAGGCCCTCGTCGAGCAGGTGCAGGAGGAGATGCTCCACCCCCACCTGCGCGAACGCACCGGCGCCACCGACCCGCGCGAGATCATCGAGGCCGCCAATCGCGACTACCTGCGGGCCTACGAGCGCAACGCCCGCCTCATGGGCCTGTTCGAGCAGGTCGCCCACATCGACGAGAACTTCGCCCGGCTCCGCCTCGAACGCGGCGTCGCCTTCGCCGAGCGCAACGCGAAGATGATCCGGGAACTCCAGGAACGCGGGCAGGCCGAACCCGACCTCGACCCCCTGATCACCGCGCACGCCCTGTCGGCCATGGTCAGCCGGCTGGCCTACATGGTCTACGTCTGCGACCTGCCCATCGCCTTCGACCAGCTCGTAGACGCCCTGAACACGCTCTGGGCCAACGCGCTGCGCCTGAAGCCCTCCGCCTGACCCGCGTCCGACGGCCGTCCTCGGGCCGGACGGCGGGGCCGGCGGGCGTTCAGCCGAGCATCTTGTCGATCAGCTGGTGCAGGTGGGCCCGGAACTCCTGGCGGGCGGTGAGGTCGTCCGCCCGGCGCACCCCCTGCCCGCGCGCCATCACGCCCGACCCCAAGAAGCCGTGGACGCACCAGATCAGCGTGCCCAGCAGGTAGGAGACGTTCACGTCGGCCGGCACCTCGCCCCTGACCCTCCGGGCGACCGCCTGGAGCTGGGGACGGCTGAACTCATCCTCAAGCCCGCCGATGTCGATGGCGTCGAGCACCCACCGGTGCATCCACAGCGCGTGCCCGATGGGGTGCTCGAGCTGGAAGTCCAGGTAGACGTCGGTCAGGTGATGCAGGCACTCCCGGCCCGGAGGGCAGTCGTCCATCGCGGCCCGCATGACCGCCTGCTCCTCCTCGAACGCGCGCCGCATCGCCGCCAGGTACAGCTCCCGCTTGCCGCCGACCGCCGTCACCTCGTCGACGCCGACGCCCAAGGCGTCCGCAATGAGCTGCAACGACGTGCCGTCGTAGCCAAGTTCGGCGAACAGGCGCGCGGCGACGTCCATAACGGCCGATTGCTCCATGCAACCACGCTATGAGGCCGAACGCTAACAGTGCGCCTTCCGTCCGTTACGACCGAGGCAAGTTCGTTCCAACCGGCGAGGCGGACGGCGCGTCATCCGGCGCGCCCGTGATACATGTACTTGAGGCCAAATTCAAGTATTGCGATGCCGCCCGCCCGGCGGTTTCATTACGGCACCCGGCGCACCGCACCGGGCGGCCGTACGGCCCGCCACCCCATGTGCAGCCCGGATCCGGCGTGACGTCCGCCGCGGACTGCCCGGGCCGACCACCCCGAGGAGAGACATGCAACGTTCGGGCAGCAGACCCGCCCCCTGGCGGCAACTCGCACTGGCCGCGGTCGCCGTCATCGCAGCGGCCGCCCCCTGCCTCGTCCCCGCCATCGCCGAGGCCGACGCGGCGCCCGCGGGCGCCCGGCCGGGAGACCTGATCAGCGCCGACCCGTCGCTGTTCCGCGTGATGCCCGGGATCCCGACGGCCACCAGCGCGTGGAAGATCCTCTACCGCTCCACCGACGTCCACGGGAACCCCGACCAGGTCTCCGGGACCGTCATCGTCCCCAACGACGGCCGCACCGGCACCCGGCCGCTGCTCACCTACGCCGTCGGGACCGTCGGCCTGGCCGACCAGTGCGCGCCCTCGGCCAACTTCCCCAAGGGCACCAGCATCGAGGCCAGTGAGATCAACGCAGCCCTCAACCGCGGCTGGGCGGTCGCCGTCACCGACTACCAGGGCCTCGGCACCCCCGGCGACCACACCTACCTCGTCGGACGCCCCGAAGGCACCGCCGTCCTGGACGCCGCCCGCGCCGCCCAGCGACTGCCCCAGGCACAGAAAGCAGGGGTCACGGCAGACTCGCCGGTCGGTGTCATGGGCTACTCCCAGGGCGGGCACGCCAGCGCCTGGGCGGCCGAACTCGCCCGCACCTACGCCCCCGACCTGCACATCAAGGGCATCGCCAGCGGCGGCGTCCCGGCCGACGAACTGAAAGGCGCCCAGGCCGGCGGAGGCGTCGTCGGCCTGGAAATGATGGTGGCCATCGGCCACGACGCCGCCTACCCCGGGCTGAACCTGGACGGCTACCTCAACGACGAGGGACGCGAAGTCGTCCAGAAGCTGCGCAGCGGCTGCATCCTCGACGACGCGCTCGCCACCATCGGCAAGTCCCTCGACGACCTGACCGTGCGCAACCCGCTCGAATCCCCCGACTGGCAGAAGGCCCTGGCCGCCGACAAGCTCGGCGCCCGCGCCCCCGGCTACCCCGTGTACCTCTACCACGGCACCGCCGACGAGATCGTCTCCTACGACCTCGGCCAGCAACTGCGTTCCGACTGGTGCTCGCGCGGCAACGTCGTCCAGTGGCAACCCATCCCGCTGGCCAGCCACGCCCTGGGCGCCGTCATCGGCGCCACCCCGGCGATGGACTGGCTCGCCGCCCGCATCGCCGGCCAGCCCACCCAGGGCAACTGCGGCTGACCTCTCCTTACGCGCCGACCGGTTCCGGGCGGCGACCCGAGCGCCGCTGACCGGCCGACCACCGGTCAGCGGCGCTCACCGTCCGGCCGACACCCCCGGCGACCGGCACCGCACGTCTTCACTTGACCTCGGCGCCAAGTTCATGTCGCGCGATCCCTCGGTTTTGGCCCGCTCCGCTCCTCCTCCCCCCCCCCCCCCCGCAGCACGCCCCCGCCCCCGCCCCCGAGCACGCAAGGAAAACCCATGAAACCGCGCACGAAATGGACCACGGCGATCACCGGCGGCATCCTCGCCGTCTCCGCGTCCGCCTTGGCCCCCGCCGCCTTCCCCCACCAGCCGTCCGGGAGAGTCAACGGATCCGCCCTTCCGGCGACCTCTTCGGAGAGCACCTCCGGCCCGCGCGGCTCCGCCGCATCCGCCGCCGCTTCACCTGTCCGCCTCCAGCCCCCGCGCCCCGGCGCCCTCGCACGCGCTCTGGCCGGAATCCGCGCCCACAACAGCGAGGTGCGCGACGACCGCGGGCAGAAGTTCCGCGCCACCACCGTGACCGTCGACCCCGACGGCACATCGCACACCCACCTGACCCGCACCTTCGACGGCCTTCCGGTGCTGGGCGGCGACGTCATCGTCCACCAAGCCCGCAACGGCGCGTGGCGGGGATCCAGCCTCACCCTCGCCGGGCCGCCCGCGAAGACGTCCCCGGCACTGTCCTCCGCCAAGGCCCAGAGCAAAGCCGCCGCTACAGGCGGCACGATCCGCGGCGGCGCGCACCTGGTGTACGAGGCCCGCACACCTGACGGCAAGCCGCGCCTGGCATGGCGGTTCCTGACCACGGGGACGCAGCCCGACGGCACTCCCAGCCGCGCCTACGTCACCGTCGACGCCCGGACCGGCGCCATCCTGACGCGCGAGGAGACCGTCCAGACCGACGCCGCCGACGGCCGGTCCCTCTACAGCGGCAAGGTCCCGCTGCGGACGACCCGCTCCGGTGGCGCGTTCCGGCTCAGCGACCCCACCCGCGGCAACACCTACACCGGCGACGCCCGCAACGACACCGACCTCTGCCTGGGCCAACTCTGCTTCCACCGGGCCCCCGCCACGGTGTTCACCGACCCCGACGACCACTGGGGCGACGGCACGACGGGCGACCGCGCCACCGCGGCGGTGGACGCCCAGTACGGCACCGACATGACGTGGGACTTCTACAAGAACGTCCTGGGCCGCAGCGGCATCGCCGGAGACGGCAAGGGATCGTTCAACCGCGTCCACTACGGCACCGGCTACGCCAATGCATTCTGGGACGACTCCTGCTTCTGCATGACCTATGGGGACGGCGACGGCAAGCAGACCGGGCCGATGGTGGGGCTGGACGTCGCGGGCCACGAAATGACCCACGGCGTCACCTCCCGCACCGCGGACCTGACCTACAGCGGAGAATCCGGCGGCCTCAACGAGGCGACCTCCGACATCATCGGCACCGCCGTCGAGTGGTACGCCCGCAACCCCCATGACCCCGGCGACTACCTCATCGGCGAGAAGGTCGTCCGCCCCGGCTTCGGCCAGCCGGCCCTGCGCTACATGGACCGCCCCAGCAAGGACGGGCGATCGGCGGACTACTGGTCGTCCAAGACCGCCGGCCTGGACCCGCACCTGTCCTCCGGCGTCGCCAACCACTTCTTCTACCTGCTCGCCGAAGGCAGCGGCCCCAAGACCATCGACGGCGTCCACTACAAAAGCCCCACCTACGACGACGCCACCATCACCGGAATCGGCCGCGACGCCGCCATCAAGATCTGGTACCGCGCCCTCACCACCTACATGACCTCCAGCACCGACTACGCCGCAGCCCGCACCGCCACCCTCCACGCCGCCAAAGACCTCTACGGCACGCGCAGCAAGCAGTACACCACCGTCGCCGCAGCCTGGACGGCCGTGAATGTCCGCTGATCCGATGTGCCCAACGGTGCGCTTGCCGAAAACTCCATCCATGCTGGTCAGGCAGGGCCTCCGACGGACAAGCCCAAGATCGTCAATGGTCCATGTCGGCTCGTTGTCGGCTCGGCGGTTCCGAACCGGATCGGCCCGCGGCAGCACTGTGCGGCACTCACATGGGGCTGGATGCGGACAGACCGACACAGGGCGACACTGAGAGCACCGATCCGAAACGAGAGCTCCGGACTTTTAATCCGTAGGTTGTGGGTTCGAGTCCCACGCGACCCACCACCCCTGACCAGGGCAAACATCCGCCCTCAGCTGCGCCGGGGATCACGCCTGGGGCGACCTGAGGCCAGGAACAGGGGCGTTCGACACCGCCTCACCGGCTTCCATGCCCGTCGCCGCCCAGCCCGGTGGACGGGCAGCATAGGACGCGCATCCGACTTCATACGGGCGGACGCGGTGGCGATGTTCGGTTGGTGGACCGCTCCGGCGATGTTGGAGGCTCAGATCGTTGGTTCTCAGCCGGCCCGGGTCGCTGTGCCGCGTGACCGGTGGACGCTTCCTCGTACTCGCGCGGGGGACAGTAAAAGCCAGGCCGCGCGGCGTGGCGGTTCCGGCCATGCCGCGCGGCCTGAGAGTTTCTGTCATTCCTTCGGAATCACCAGATCGGGACCGTTGATCGCCTCCCCGGCGACGACATGCAGGGGTTTCGGATACCAGGTCATATCGGCGGGACCGCCGCTGTAACCGAGTTTGATCCACTGGGTGGCCAGCCCGTACAGGGCGTAGTCGACGTCCCCGGTGATCCTCGCGAATGGCGCGGCGATGTCGCCGGTTCGGGCGCTGACGGCGACGACGCTCACATACTCGTTGGGAACCACCGAGCCGATGACCTTGCCGCTCAGCTTGCCGCTCTCCGGCAGCCGGGCATCGGCGGTCGCCGTGCCCCCGGCCTGGACCCTGATCGGCCTGGCGGCGAAGCGGTCGGGGGCCCCACCGGACCATTGCCACGCGTAGCGGCCGCTGAAGTCTGGGTACTGGACACGCCAGTCATAGGGGCCGAGGCCTTCGATGGTGTAGCGCCCGCCGGAAGCGGTGCAGTTTTTGCCCCACGCTGCCGGGCCGGATGGGCCAGCGGGCAGCACCCAGGCGCACACGTCCTCGACAGCCTTGCCGGTGCGGGCGTCGGTGACGGTACCGGCGATGGATCCCGCCCCGTCCAGCCGCACCTCGGTCTTGATGTCCTCACCGCTGGCCACGGTGAACCACACCGCCTTCTCCATGTCCCCGGTGCCGCCGTTCGAGCCGACCCACTGGCGGCCATGCACACCATCGGTGGGCGTTATGAACAGCCGGTACTTGCCTGGCCACAGTTGGGGGATGCGGAGTTTGCCGTCGCTGTCGCTGCACTCCTGGTCGAGCGTCTTGTTTCCGCGCTCGCGGGTGGCCGTCTTGTCCCCGCGCTTGCGGGTGACCGTCTTGGGGAGGGTGGCCGCCTGCTCGAACAGGCTCACACATGCGCCGGCCACCGGCTGTGCCGTCTTGGCGTCGCGGACCGTCGCGACGATCGTCGCCTCCCGCACCAGCTCGGTGGTGACACGAGTGGCCTGACCGGCCTGCACCACCACGTCGTCGATCGATCCGTAGAGGTAACCCTCCGGCGGTGAGATCGAGAACGAATAGGTCCCGGTGAGGACGCCGTCGAACGTCGCCTTGCCCCTGGCGTCGGTCTCGGCGAAGAGCGATCGGGGACCGCCGCGTGTCGCCACGCGGGCGCCGGGCACCGGCTCGCGGCTCTTGGAGTCGAGGACGGTCACTTCGAGGTCCCCGGTGGGCAGGGCGGTCTCGGTGACGGTCGTCTCAAGCCCGGACCGCACCGTGATCGGGTCCGCCTCGTTCTGGTCCAACTTCCCGTGGGCCCACTGGATGTTGCCGTTCGAGTCGAAGGACAGCTTGTAGTCCTCCGCGTTCAGCCCGGTGAACCTGAACGCTCCGTCGGCATCGGTGATCTCGCGGCCACGGGAGTTGCCCGAAGCGTCGTGCACTTCCACCGCGGCGCCGGCGACCCCGGCGCCGGAAGCGGTCACGAACCGGCCGGAGATCGAGCCGTATTCGATCGGTTTCAGGGCCAGCGAGGCGGTGCCGGGAGAGGTCACCGGATCGGCCGAGGCCTGATCGGACTTGTCAAATGCCCACTGGTCTTGGTAATCGGTGGCCGTCACTTTGATCCGGTACTCGCCCGGTGCCAGCCATTGCAGATGGTACTGGCCAGAATCATCGGTGTTCGCACCGCCGGAGACGCCGCCGGAGGCTCCATAGGCCTCGACCCAGGCACCCGCCACAGGTTGACCGGTTTTCGCGTCGGTGATTGTTCCGGTGATTCCATCGCTGTCCGCATATGCGGGTACGGACAGGAAACTTCCCGCCATGATGATGGCGACTGTCGCAATTAACCATAGGCAGCGTCGAATGAACACGGGCCCCCTCCATCCGCTCGCCCAACCACGAGAATCGGCGATATAACGTAGACAACCGACGGCTCTGTTCGGTTTACAGGCGGGCGTAAGAAGCCATTGGCTCTGGCCGTATCCGGCCGCTTGAGGTCCATCAAGTGGCTTGAGCAGCCGATCAGTTCGCACCCGGTCACGCGGTCACCGGCGGTCGGCTGCCTTCGCCCTGCCAGGCCGCGCCCCTCATTGGCGTCGGCCCGGCGACGGACAGATGTCGCGGTCGGCGGTGCGCCTGCCAAAAGGATTCATCCAAGCAGGTCAAGCGGCATGCCGATACTCGTTGAGGATTCCGCCCAGACGTTGGTTCCGTCGTACCTTCATATGAGCGACGTCAGCCGGTTCGACGATCGGCGACGGCAGTGGCTGCTGCGGTCGGACGTTGGCGATGCCCCGGTGGGGACGGTGTTCGTTGTAGAAGGCCTCGAACTCCCGGAGGGCATGCAGGAGGTGCCGCTGGTTCCACATCGGGGTTCGATCGAGCAGTTCATGGCGGCAGGTCCGCACCTACCGCTCCATGTTGGGCGCCCGTCGATACCGGCGTCCTTGAGAATCTCCCACACGGTGGAGGCGGCTACCTTCCCTCCCAGGACCCGCAGCTCGCCATAGACCCGCCAATATCCCCAGCCGGGTTCTCCCAGACCATCCGCAGTACCAGAACCCGGATGAACCGCACGGTCGGCGGCCGGCCTCTAGCAATTCGCGGGCCTAGTAATAGCGGAGGACGGCGTGGCCGACGAGGTCCTTGAGACGACTTCTAATCCGTCGGTTGTGGGTTCGAGTCCCTCCTGACCCGCCGCCCCTGACCAGGACAAACGCGAGATTGCCCGGCTCGTCCGCTGCCCGACACGTCCGGCGGACGGGGCATCTCGTGAGTCAGGCCTTGGCGCGCTGCTCCTTGAGGCGGAGTTCTTCCCTGCGGACTTCGGCTTGGACGGCTTGCTCGCGTTCCAGCCAGTCGGGCCTTTCGGCCTTCAGGTTCTCGATCTCGGCCGTGGTGAGGGGGCCCGTGATGCCGGCGCGGGCCAGACCTGAGATGGAGACGCGCAGCTTGGCGGCGACGACCTGGCGGGGGTGTGGGCCCTCACGGCGCAGGTTCGTCAGCCACGAGGGCGGGTCCGCTTGGAGCGCGTTCAATTCGTCCCGGGAGACAGGACCTTCCTGGAACTCGGCGGGTGCTGCCGACAGCAGGATCCCCAGCTTCTTGGCCGCGGTCGCGGACTTCATGGTCTGCGGGGTCTTTGCTTTGGACGTGCCCATGCCTCAAGGGTAGCCAGCGGAAGAGGACTGTCTGGACGTGACTAGGGTGGCGGAGTGACCGATGGTGAGTTCCGGCTGGCCTACGTGCCGGGCGTGACGCCCGGGAAGTGGGCCGGGGTGTGGGCCGAGCGGGTCCGGGAGGTGCCGCTTCGCCTGCTGCAGATGCCGGCGGCCGAGGTCGTCCCCCTGCTGCGGAACGGTGACGTGGACGCGGCGTTCGTACGCCTGCCCGTCGACCGCGAGGGCCTCCATGTGATCCCGCTGTACCTGGAGACGACCGTGGTCGTGGTGCCAAAGGATCACGTGGTGGCCGCAGTCGAGGAGGTAGAACTCGCCGATCTCGCCGACGAGGACGTATTCGAGCCACTCGATGATGTCTTGCCCTGGGACGAGCGCCCCGGGCAACCTGCCTTCACCCGTCCTGAGAGCACCGCCGGGGCGATCGAGTTGGTGGCGTCGGGAGCGGGCGTCCTGCTGCTCCCGCAGTCTTTGGCCCGCCTCCACCACCGCAGAGACCTCACCTACCGAACCGTGACCGACGCTCCTCAGTCCCAGATCGGCCTGGCCTGGCTCGATGCCGAGACGACCGACCTCATGGAGGAGCTGATCGGCATCGTCCGCGGCCGCACTCCCAACAGCTCCCGTGGCCGCAAGCCCCCGCAACAGCCCACCCGGAAGAAGCCACCGCAGCAGCGCCCTGCCTCCAAGCACCGCCGCCAGAAGCGCCGCCGAAGGTGACGAGAGTCGCGCTCACCGACAACACCCCGCCATCCCCCATCGCACGCCCAGGCGAGTGATCAGGGTGTCCGCGCGACGGAGGGAATCGTCAGAAGACCTCACGAGGACGCGGTCGTAGAGCCCGACACGTCATTTGCTCGGCTGGGGGATCCTGCAATTGGCGGTGGGGTTGAGCCCGATGTAGTTGAGCGGACCAGAGGCCCAGGTGATACCGATCGTGGCGATTTTGGCGCAGCTACCGTCAAACTGGGCGTAGTAGTGGCGCTGCCCCGCGGCGAGCGCACCAATGATCAGCCAGGCGACGAGCATCCACCGTCCGGACCTCATCGCTACCTCCGGTGACCGCTTCGCCGACCCTGGGGTACGACAGTAACGACAAGATCGTGCATAGTTAAGCAAGTCGGGCCGGGTGTGTCACGTCCCCCAACGTCTCGCGCGCCCACTGTGTCCGCGACGACGCTCTGCCCACCACCGGCATGTCTCCCGACAACCCGACTGTGCACAACCGCTCGAATCCCCGACTGGGTGGCGCGTCCCCAGCGTGCAGTTAGCCGTTCCACAGGTCATCAGGGTGGCGGGAGCGGAGGCGTCCAGGCGGCTGGGACCGTGGGTGGGGTCTTGCCGTGGCGGGACGCCCTGCTATCGTCTGGTGCCGCACCAGGGCGGTTTGGGTGTGGGCTCGGGAGGGCGTCGGCGCCGGGGCGGGGCACGGCTGCAGCGTCGGGTGGTGCCCGGCGCCATGCCGACGGCGCGCAGCAGGTGCGTGGTGGACTGGCCCGTCACCACACATGGGGGGTGGTCCGCTGATCGGCGACTGGGTGGGCGTGTTGGTGAAGTGGAGGGTATTCGTGCCTGGATCCATGGATGGAGGCTGGCCCGGGGCCCTTCGTCTGGACGAAAACAGCGGGCTAGATCCTCGACGCGCCTCCGCCTTGTGCCGCAGGCGAATTGCTGACTCAGAACTCTAGTGTTCTGAGTCAATAATTATTTGTTAGTCGGTAGGCTGTGGGGATGCCGAGCCCGAAGCTGGATCCGGTGGTGTTGTCCGATGAGGAGCGGTCGGCGCTGACCGGGTGGGTGCGCCGCCGCAAGACCTCGCAGGCGTTGGCGTTGCGGGCGCGGATCGTGCTGCTGTGCGCCGAGGGCGCCACGATCGCCCGGGTCGCCGAGCAGGCCGGGGCCTCGCGGAACACGGTGTCGAAGTGGCGGTCGCGTTTCCTGGCCGACCGGCTGGAAGGCCTGAGCGACGAGCCGCGCCCGGGCCGGCCCCGCACGATCACCGACGAGCAGGTCGAGCGGGTCGTCACCGCCACGCTGGAGGAGACGCCCGGTGCGGACACGCACTGGTCGACGCGGTCGATGGCGGCGGCGACCGGGATGTCGCAGTCGGCGGTCTCGCGGATCTGGCGGGCGTTCGGCTCAAGCCCCACACCGTGCAGACCTGGAAGCTGTCGACCGACCCGCAGTTCGTCGACAAGGTCCGCGACGTGGTCGGGCTGTACCTGAACCCGCCTGACAACGCCCTGGTGCTCGCGGTGGACGAGAAGAGCCAGATGCAGGCGATCGACCGCACGGCGCCGATTCTGCCGATCATGCCCACCACCCCGGCCCGGATGACCCACGACTACGTCCGGCACGGCACCACCAGCCTGTTCGCCGCCCTGGACCTTTCCTCGGGGTCGGTGATCGCCCAGCACTACCGGCGCCACCGCCACCAGGAGTTCCTGCGGTTCCTCAAGCTCATCGACGCCGCCGTCCCCAAGGATCTAGACCTGCACCTGGTGCTGGACAACTACGCCACCCACAAGACCGAGCAGGTCCACACGTGGCTGCTGCGCCACCCCCGGTTCCACCTGCACTTCACCCCGACCAGCTCGTCCTGGCTCAACCTGGTCGAACGCTGGTTCGCCGAACTCACCAACCGCAAACTCCGCCGCTCGGCCCACCGAAGCGTTGTCGAGCTGGAACGCGACGTCCGTGGCTGGGTCAACGAGTGGAACTCCGACCCCAAGCCGTTCGTGTGGACCAAGACCGCCGACGAGATCCTCGAAACCCTCGCCGCATACTGCCAACGAATTAACGACTCAAGACACTAGCGCCGACCGCTCCAGCGCCTTAGCATGATCATGGTCTCTGCGAGGAGAGACCGAAGCGGAAGGCTAATTCATGATGTCGTGGTCGCGTAGACTCATGTCGGTAACATTTGTGTCAGCAATGACACTGATCGCGGTTGGACAACCGGCACAGGCGGAAATCAGCCAGGACAGTGGATGGGTTTACACGACCGATGGCGCCGGCAAGATCTACTTCGATGCCGACCGGAAGGGCTATCCGGGCCAAGAACTTCTTATAGTATGCGACATCAAGGCGGACGCCCGAGGCGTTACCGGGGCGGCCGAATGGAGGGTCGATCCCGTGAAGTTCGGCAAGCAGATCACTGATTCATCCAGCAGTGGCGGCTGCAGTTCGTATGCTGGAAACTTCATACCAGAGGGTTATTTGCTTCACGTCTGGGTATGCAAGTATCACACTTCGACAAACGATATCGGCAACTTTTCCTACTGCAGAGTCGGTGCGGGAATAGGGTAGCTTCCAACCCGCAGGTCACGGGTTCGATACCGACGCGACCTGCCACGCCTACCAGGGGAAACGCCGTCCACGGTGCTCTTGGTCGCTCCAACTAGAGCGACCAGAACCGTCCTGAGTCCCATAACTCTGCTCCCGCTGCCAGTGCTCGACGCGCGCCGCAGTTCACATCAGCGCACGCGGACGCCGGGCAGATGGCAACTCACCCGCGCGGCCGGACTGCCTGAGGTCAGCCCACGGCGGAGTGCCGTGTTGAAAGTGGTACGCAGCGTCGCCCGGATCTGGTTCAAGGTGGCCGCCGTCATTGGCGTTCCTTGGCTCTCGTGCCGAGTGAACCCTGCGTCAATTGAAGGAGCCACCTTCGCCTGGGTCACGGTCTCCACACGGTGTGGCTATCCAGCTTGCGCATCGCCGGGCGCAGGTAGCTCTTCACCGTCTCGGGCCGCTCCCGTCGAGGGGACGTGGCGTAGGTCGAGCAAGGGGATCGGCGGCTCGTGCTTTGAGCAGTGGCTGGCCAAGGGCTTATGGGCGCGACAGCTCCGCTCGGCGTTGCGCGGCGCGCTGGTAAAAGGGCCCAATCCCCCGAGTGGCTGCGCCCCAGTTGCAAGGTGACGCCCTCTCACAACGCAGATAAGAGGCTGCGTCGGGAGCAAGGGCGGAATTCGAGGAATTGCTCGCGGCCGATCATGTCGGCCCATGCGTCTCCGCAGGGGCGATGAGCGTGGCCTGTTCACTGGACGCTACTGGCCGCCGACTCCGTCGAGCACCATGTCCGGCCGGCGCCGGACCCGGACCCGGCCGGTGGACGGCGCGGGGCTGTGGCCCGCGCCGTCTCGCGGGGTCAGGCTTGGGCGGTCCGCTTGGGGAGTTTCCAGCCGGGGCGGGGGAAATGGCACGTGTAGCCGTTCGGGTACTTCTGGAGGTAGTCCTGATGCTCGGGTTCGGCTTCCCAGAAGTCGCCGGCGGGGGTCACCTCGGTGACGACCTTGCCGGGCCACAGGCCGGAGGCGTCGACGTCGGCGATGGTGTCCTCGGCGACCTTCCGCTGCTCCTCCGAGGTGTAGAAGATCGCGGAGCGGTAGCTCGTGCCGATGTCGTTGCCCTGGCGGTTCACGGTCGTGGGGTCGTGGATCTGGAAGAAGAATTCCAGTAGCGCCCGGAAGTCGGTCTTGTCGGGGTCGTAGATGACCTCGATGGTCTCGGCGTGGGTTCCGTGGTCGCGGTAGGTGGCGTTGGGGACGTCGCCGCCGCTGTAGCCGACCCGCGTGGAGACCACTCCGGGCTCCCGGCGGAACAGCTCTTCCATCCCCCAGAAACAGCCGCCCGCGAGCAGTGCCCTCTCGGTTGCCATGTTCCCCCCTCGTCTCCTTCGTCGACCAGTACAGCGGGCATCGCATCAACGTTATTCCATGGGTCTCCGGAGGCCGCTGGGCCCATCGCGGGGCGCCGGGTCGCTGGCGTAGGTCCAAGCGGCCGGTGCTATTTCGTTGGGACGGGGGTGCGCAGGAGGTCTCGCCAGTCGGCGGGCCAGTTGACCAGTGCGACGACGCCCATGGCGAGGAGGTAGGTCGGTGCGGCCCAGCTCTGCATCGCCGAGTCGTGGTTGACGATGTGGGTGGTGACCGCGCCGGTGAGGACGAGGATCAGCGTCGTGGCGGCGAGGAAGCGCGTCCGCTTGTCGGGGATCACGAGCAGGACGGCGGCGATGCCCTCCAGGGCGCCGACCACGAAGCGCATCCAGGACGGGTAGCCCCAGTCGGCGAACTTCGCCGAGTACGCCGGGCCGAACATCGTGTCGCCCGGCCAGTACTTCGTCACGGCGCCCAGCGCGAACTCCATGGCCAGGAACCAGTACAGGACGGTCGTAAGTCGCTTCGGCATTTTCTTCCTTCCGGGGAATGCGGGCAGGGGGCGTCCTCCGCGCGGCGATCGTGATGCCGTGCGGAAGACGGTTTTCGGGGTTCAGCCGCGCAGGGCGGTGATGGCCTTCTCGATACGGCGGCGGCGTGTCTCGGGCTTCTTCGCGCTTTCGATGGCGCGGACGTGCTCGCGCTTGCGGCTGTCGGTGAGCTTGTCGTAGGCGGCGCGGGCGGCGGGGTCACCGTCCAGGGCCTGGACGAAGTCCGGGGGTTCGGCGACGAGGCGCGGTTCGGTGTCGAGTTCCAGGTCGACCTCGACCTCGTCGCCGATGGCGACGCCCGCGGCCTGCCGGTTGGCGTTGCTGAGGCCGAGCAGGTGGCGGCCGCGCATGATGGCGACCCTGCTGCGCCAGGAGTGCCCGTTGACGGTGATCTTCACTCTCGGACGTGCGCCGCCGCCGAGGTCCTCGACGATCTCGGCGGGGACCTCCAGGCCCCGCATGGGCTCCGGAGGCTCCACCACGGTGCTGAACTTCATGATCTGCCCTTTCTGGGGACGCGGGCCCGGCCGTGCGCCGTGCCGGGCCCGCGCGATGTGCACACGGTCACGAGGCGTAGGTGGTGACCTTCCACAGGTACCCGTCGGGGTCGGCGAAGTAGCCGAAGTAGCCGCCCCACTGGGCGGCGGCGGCCTCCCTGACCACGCTGCCGCCGGCCGCGACCGCCTTGCGGATCGTCTCGTCCACGGCGTCCCGCGAGGCGGGGTTCAGGTGGAAGGACGCCCCGCGGAACCCGGATCCCTCGGACGGGACGCCCGCGTCCTCGGCGGCGGCGTCCCATTCGTAGAGGGCGAGTTGCGGGGCCCCCTCCCCCAGATGGAACGACACGAAGTGGCGGGTGTCCTTGTCGATCTTGCAGCCCAGGGCCTCGGTGTAGAAGCGCTTGGCGCGGTCCATGTCGCGGACGCCGAGCATGATGGCGCTCATCTGCGGTGACACGGTGTTCTCCTCACGGGTCGGGGCGACTGCTACTCGGCGTAGGGCTGGTCTTCGCCCTTGTCGCTGTAGGCGAGGCTCCAGATGTAGCCCTCGGGGTCGGCGAAGGTGCCGCCGTAGCCGCCCCAGGGCAGGGTGCCGGCGGGCTTGAGGATCGTGGCGCCGGCCTTCTCGGCCTCCGCCATGATCTCGTCCACGCGTGCCTGGCTGCGGACGACGTAGGTGAGGACGAGGCCGCTGAAACCGCTGCCGTCCGGGCTGGTGCCGACCTGGTCGGCCAGCCCGTCGCGGCCGTAGAAGCCGACGGGCGAGGCGCCGTCGGACTCGAAGAAGACCGAGATGCCCCAGTCGTCCTTGATCGTCCAGCCGAGCCCCTCGGTGTAGAACCGCTTGGCGCGGTCCATGTCGCGGACGCCGAGGAGGATGGAGCTCACGTGGGCCTTCATGGTTGTCTCCTTGCTGGTGAGCGGTCCGCCGGAGGCGGCGGGGGCGGTCGGCCGGGTCCCGGCCGTCACATCGACGCGATCGCGCCGGTCACTTCGTATGACAGGAAATCTCGCGGGAGTGTGACGGATGGCTGAGGACGACTGGCTGAACGCGCGGTTCGCCGAGCACCAGCGGCACTTGCAGGCGGTGGCGTACCGGATGCTGGGTTCGCGGAGCGAGGCCGAGGACGCGGTGCAGGAGGCGTGGGCCCGGGTCAGCCGCGCCGACACGGGCCAGGTGGAGAACCCCGGCGGGTGGCTGACGACCGTCGTCGCGCGGGTGTGCCTGAACATGATGGAGGCGCGCCGCAGCAGGCCCGAGGATGCCGCCGGGGCACTGCCGCCCGAGCCGGCGGCGCCTCAGGGCGGCGTCCGTCCGGTGGGTCAGGCCGGTCCGGAGGACCAGGCGCTGCTGGCCGACTCGGTGGGCGTCGCGTTGATGGTGGTGCTGGACACGCTCACGCCCGCAGAGCGGCTCGCGTTCGTCCTGCACGACATCTTCGCGGTGTCGTTCGGGGAGATCGGCCGCGTCATCGACCGGTCGCCGGCGGCGGCCCGGCAGCTCGCCAGCCGGGCGCGGCGGCGCGTGCAGGGCGCCGCCGAGGCGTCGGACGCCGCGCGGTCGGCGAAGCGGGAGGTCGTCGCGGCGTTCCTCGCGGCGGCACGCGGCGACGACTTCCAGGGCCTGCTCGACGTCCTCGATCCCGACGCGGTGGCCGTCGGCGAGCTCCACGGCGCCGAGGCCGTGGCGTCCTTCTTCGCCGGACGGGCGCGGGCCGCGCACCTCGCCCTCGTCGACGGCGAGCCCGCGGCCGTCTGGTTCCACCACGGTGTGCCCAAGGCCGTCATCGCCTTCACCGTCGAGGACGGCCGGATCACGCGCATCGCCACCGACACCGACGCGGACCGGCTCCGCGCGCTCGACATCATCGTCCTGCCGCCGGGCCGGAAGAACCGCGATGAACGGTAGCGTTCCGCCGGTTCGCGCCGCGCGCATGAGCCTGCGGGTCGCGTCCTTCTCCCTGGCCGTGGACGACCTCGATCAGGCGCTCGCCTTCTACCGGGACGTGCTCGGCTTCGAGGTGTCCGGCGACGTCCCCTCCCGGGAGGCGCCGTGCGTGGCCCTGGCACCGCCGCTGCAGCCGGACATGCGCCTTCTCCTCGTGGCGCGCCCCGCGGACCCGTCGGCCGGCCGTTGGACGGTCGCGGACGACCTCCTGCACCGCGTCGACTTCACAACCGACGACTGCGACGCCGTCTTCGAACACCTGGAGGCCGCGGGCGCCGAGGTGATACAGGAACCGATCGACCGTCCGGGAGTCCGCGACTGCGCGTTCCTCGACCCGTCCGAGAACGTCCTCCGGTTCACCCAGGCCACAAGCGCGGGGCCCCGCCACCGTTGCCGGTGACGGGGCCCGTCCTCCCTGCTAGGAGCCGATCTGCGGGGCGCGGTCGGCGACCGACACCTTGAGCTGGGCCGTGGACGTCAGGACGCTCCCGACCGGGGCCTTGGCCAGGGCGGCGTTGACGACGACCTCGCGCTGGCCGAGGTACTGGTAGGTGCGCCGGTCGAAGATGTACTCCCGCCGGACGCCGCCGATGGTCTTCGCCGCGGCGATGCCCTTGCGGCCCGCCGCGTCCACCGCCTTGTCGACGGTGGCGACCCCTGGGATCGCCGCGGCGGCGCGGTACAGCGCGACCCGTTGCGCCGAGGGGAGGTATGCCTCCGTCAGCAGGCCGCCGACCCGCAGCCACGCCTCCGTGTCCGCCTGGGGGCCGGTGCCGAGACGGGTGTAGAGGTGCTCGTACATCTTCCGCGGCTCGGTGGGCAGGCGGCTGACGTAGGCGTAGTCGTTGCGCAGGAACTCGGCCCTGTTGTCGAAGTCCGCGAGCTTCTCGGGGCCGCCGGCCGGGTCGGGCTTGAGCGCGGACGGCGGGATCGGCCATCCCGGGTAGGGCTTGGGCGGGAGCGCCCTTCCCTCGATGACGCCCCGCGTCGAGTCGCCGTCCACGGGCAGCCACACCTTGCGGACGCTGCGGGCCAGGTACCGGGAGTGCCCCTTGGCGGTGTTCACCTCGGCGGGATCCATCGTCTGGGACTCGTACACCAGGTACTGCCCCGGCTTGGGACGCAGTTCGGGGAACCGGGTGGAGGCGTCGGCGGCGCGGGTGAGCACCTGGGACGCGGCGACGGGCATGACGTGCGTGATCGTGTCCTGCTTCGGCTGGTCCGCGGTGGCCACCACGACCCCGGCCAGCGTCGCGGCGGCCAGCCCCCCGGTCAGGCCGATCGCCAGACGGCCCCGGCGGGCAGGCCGGGGCGGACGGACGCGACGGGCGGCGGGCGCAGGGTCCGCCCCGCCGATGGCGGCCATGAGCCGGGCCTCCTCGGCGCGCAGGTCGGCCGCGTCCGTATGCGGGACCTCCGCCCGGAACCGGTCCAGCACGGTCATCTCATCCATGGACCGTCTCCTCCTTGAGGAACATCGTGGGGTTGATCTCGCCGAGCTCCCGGCGCAGCTTCTTTCGCGCCCGGTTGATGCGCGACCGCACCGTGCCGACGCGCACGTTCAGCGCGTGCGCGGCCTCCGGGTAGGTGAGGCCGCCCCAGGCGACCAGGAGCAGCGCGTCACGGTGCCCCTTGGGCAGGGACGCCAGCGCCCCCGCCAGGCGCGGGCCGTGCGCCTGCGCGCTGACCCGCTCGTCGCTGCGGTCGGTGAACGGCTCGGTGACGGGATCGGCGCCCGTGCGCTGGACGGCGCGCAGGTGGCGCACCTCGTCGCGGACGTGGCGGCCGATCAGGTTGGTCGCGATCCCGTACAGCCACGGCCGCGCGTTGCGCCGCGCCAGGTCGTAGCGGTCGCGCTGCCGGAACGCGGCCAGGAACGTCTCGGCCACCACGTCCTCGGCGGCGTCGCGTCCCAGCCTGCGGGTGACGTACCGCTTCAGCTCGGGGGCGTGGTGCCGGAACACCTCGGCGAACGCCTCCGGATGGTGCCGCGACCGTTCGATCGCGGCGGCATCGTCGGCCTCCGACGGGCTCGTTTCGCTCATTGTGCAGGCCTCTCGGGCTTCCGATCAGGTCATCCCCTCTTGCCGAACGGCCCGCGAACGGTTCCCGTCACCCCGGATGATCCGGATGATCAGGAGGACCCGCACGGCCGCGGTGACCGTGGGCGGTCACCGCGGCCGTGGAGGAGCTGCCTACGCGGCGGGCAGCACGTCCAGCCGCCGCAGCAGTTCGCGCGCGACCGTGGCGCGCTTGGCGGCGTCGCCGCTCTCGACGATGTCGATGTTCAGCGCGAAGGGGTGCACGCGCCCGCCGCGCTCGACCCAGCCGGTCCACCAGCCGGTGCCGGGGCCGGGGGCGTTCTGCCAGCCCGACTTGGCGAACAGCGCGTACCCGTCCTGCTCCTCCTGCTTGATCAGTTCGCGGACGGTGCGCTGGTGCTCGCGCGAGGCGGGCAGGCGCGCGGCCGCCAGCCGCTCCATGAACCGGGTCTGCCCCACCGCCGAGATCTTCAGCGGACCGTCCAGCCAGAAGCGGTCCACCGCCGTCCCGGTCTCGCGGTTGCCGTAGCCGAGCCGGTGCAGCCACTGCCGTTCGCGCTTCAGGCCGATGCGGCGGGCGATGACCTGGAACGCCGCGGCGTTGGAGACGCGGACGGCCTCCCGCATCGTCATGTCCTGCTCCCATTCCGGGAACGGCTGCGGCGTCCCGTCCCAGGGGATCACCTCGTCGGGGCTCTTGACCGCGCCGGTCTCCAGGGCGACGAGCGCGTGCGGGACCTTGAAGCTGGAAGCGGGGACCAGCGGCGTCTGCGCGCGCCGCCCGTCCACCACGGTCGTGGTCCGGGTCTTCACGTCCAGAAGGGCGAACGAGCCGCGCACGCCCGCCGCGTCGAAGACGGACCGCAGGTCGTCGCGCTCGACGACGCCGGGCCGGATCTGGTCGGCCGCCGCGACGGCGACGGCACCCCGCGGGACGGAGCCTTGGGCGCCCGCGCCGCACGCGGCGGTGCCGAAGAGGGTGAGCGCGCCGAGCGCGGCGGCGCCCAGCCGGATGCGCAGATGTCGGGAAGAAAGCTTGATCATGCGGTCACTCGACCACTGCCCACTGCTTTCTGTCCAATACTGATATCGATTAGTCAATGATATGAGAAATAGTATCTTCGCAGCTCAGCGCAGTTCATTCATCCGATCGGGCTGTTAGCGCGAATCTGCGCGGCCGTCTCCAGGGCGGCCTCGGACTCATTCGCGGGCTCCGATGGCGTCGGCGGGTGGGCGGCGCAAGGCCAGGCGGGCCGGGAGGGTGGTGGCCAGGACGGCCAGGGCTCCCATGCCGCCGATGATCGCGAGGAGTCCGACGATCGGGACGTGCGGTTCGGCTGACCCGGTCATCCCGGTGCTGAAGGCGTTCAGCGTCGCGTAGGCGATCGCGGTGCCGAGGACGGCCGCGACCAGGACGGCGGTCAGGGTCTCCCAGCGGAGCATCCGCAGCACCTGCCGGCGGGTGCCGCCGGCGAGCCGGAACATGGCCAGTTCGCGGACGCGGCCGGCGGTCGCCATGGCCAGGGCGTTGGCGGCGGAGAGGGCGGCGAAGGCGACGATCATGGCGAGGGACAGGTAGTTGACCGCGCTGCCGCTCGGCCTGGCGGGGGCGTCCGTCCGGGCGTGCAGGCCGAGGCCGGGGTAGGCCGCCACCGCGCTCTTCAGGGCGTCGCCGCGCACGCCGGGGGCGGAGATGAGCGCGGTGCCCATCGGGACGTCGACGTGGGCGGCCACCAGGGAGTGCGGCAGGGTGAGGTCGCCGAATCCGAGGCCGCGGTGGTAGACGGCGACGACGCGGAGCGTCACGTGCGTTCCGTCGGCCATGGCGAAGGACGCCTTGTCGCCGACCTTCATGCCGAGGCCCTCCCGGGCGGCCATGGTGCCGTCGCCGAAGTCGTTCAGGGAGCCGGAGCGCACGTCGAGGTCCATGGTGTTCGCCAGGCCGCCGGGGGTGACGCCCTGGGCGCTGTAGGGAGTGTTGGCGGCGCGGACGCGGGTGTGCAGGACCTCGGTGACCGTCCGGACCCCGGGCACCTTGCGCAGCGCGTCGGCGGCCGGACCGGGCACCGCGGGGCCGGCGGCGTAGTCGGCGACGTTGCCCGCGCCGGCCTGGGACGCGGCGGCCTCGTCGATGGTCGTCTCGGCGAACAGCAGCGTCGAGCCGAGCGCGACCATCAGGGTGAGCGGGGCGATGACGGCGGCGAGGCGGCGCGCGCCGGCGCGCAGGTTGGCGGCCGCCAGGCCGGCGACCGCTCCGGAGAACCGCAGCGGCAGGGTGACCGGAGGGATCGCCAGCCGGGTCAGGACGGGTCCGAGGAGGCCGACGGCGGTCGCGAACGCCAGCGCGGTCAAGGGCGTGAGGGGTCCCGAGCCGCGCTCGGAGTGGACGGACGCCAGCACGAAGGTGAGCACGACGGCGCCGGCCAGGACGACCAGCCCGGCGGCGAGCCGGAACCACGGTGTGCGGGGCGGTGCGAGCGCGGCCTCGCCGAGGGCCTCGACAGGGCGGAGCCGGGTGATGCGGCGGGCCGCGATCCGGGCGGCCAGCCAGGCGGCCGCGACGGTGACGGCGACGGCGACGAGCGGCGGGACCGGCCCGGTGACCGGCGGCAGGTTGCCGGGGATGGCGTCCAGGTCGGCGAAGGCGGCGTGCAGCCGGGAGCCCAGGAACAGGCCGGCGGCTGCGCCCGGGACCGTCGCGCCGAGGCCGAGCAGGGCGGCCTCGCGGCCGATCATCCGGCGCAGTTGCCGGGGCGTCGCGGCGATGGCGCGCAGCAGGGCGAGTTCCCGCTCGCGCTGCTGGAGCATGAGCCCGAAGGTGCCGACGACGGCGAGCAGCGCCACGATCAGGGACGTGCCGCCGAGTGCGGCGCCCATGCTGACCAGCTTGACGCGGGCGCTGCCGCTGTCGGGGAACTCGGCGCGCCCGCGGTCGGTGCCGGTGTGGACGGTGGCGCCGGTTCCGCGGACGGCCGCGCGCACCGCGTCGGCGGTGTCGTCGACGGACGCGCCGGGCGCGGGCCAGACGCCGATCACGGTGAGGCCGGGCCGCGCGGCGGTCAGGCGGCGGGCCTCCTCGGAGCTGAAGAAGACGGACGGGTTGCCCGGCGCTTGCCCGGTGACCCCGACGACGCGGTACGTGCCCGTTCCGAGCGGGTTCAGGACGGTCACGTCCGTCCCGACGGCATGGCCCGCGGTGGCGCCCACGACGATCTCGCCTGCGGCGGCGGGAGCCCGGCCCTCCTTGAGGACGGTCCGGGCCAGCCCTGCCGACTCCCAGCCGTGCCCGTCCACGGGGCTCCCGCCGATGACAGCGGGGACGGTCACTTCCGGCACCACGGAACGGACGCCCGGCACCGCCTGCACCCGTCCGGTGAGCGACGCGGCGATCCGGCCCCGCGCGGTGTTGGGCTTGCTCTTGCGGTCGCCGTCGTCCTTGACGAGGTGCGCGTCCGGGTCACCCGACACGATGATCGGGGCAGCCGCATAGCGTTCGGGGGCGACGTGGCTGCGCAGACCGGTGTCCATCAGCATGCCGCAGGCCGTGATCAGTGCGGCGGCGAAGAACAGCGCGATGAAACCGCCGGCGAACGCGGCACGACGGTGCCGCAAGGTGCTCAAGGAGAGAGAGAACATCAGACGTACGCCCCCAGCCGGGTCATCCGCTCGGCGATGTCGCTCGCGGTGGGCGCGGTGACCGAGTCGACGATCTGACCGTCCGCCAGGAACAGGACGCTGTCGGCGTAGGACGCGGCCACCGGGTCGTGGGTGACCATCACCACCGTCTGCCCGAGGTCGTCCACGATCTCCCGGAACGCGGCCAGCACCTCCTTGGCGGTCATGGTGTCCAGCGCGCCGGTCGGCTCGTCGCCGAACACGACGTCCGGCCGCGCGACCAGGGCCCGCGCGATCGCGACGCGCTGCTGCTGCCCGCCCGACAGCTCGGCGGGCCGGTGCCCGGCCCGGTCCGCCAGCCCGACCCGTTCCAGGATCTCCGCCAGCCGGGCGCGGTCGGCGCGGCGCCCGGCCAGCCGCAGCGGCAGCGTCACGTTCTGCTCCACCGTCAGGGACGGGAGCAGGTTGAACGCCTGGAAGACGAACCCGACCCGCTCGCGCCGCAGGACGGTCAGCTCGGTCTCGTTCATCCCGGTCAGCTCCGTACCGCCGAGCCGCACCGATCCGGCCGTGGGCCGGTCGAGTCCGGCCGCGCACTGCAGGAAGGTGCTCTTGCCCGACCCCGAGGGGCCCATCACGGCGGTGAAGCCGCCCTTCGGCAGCGAGACCGAGACCTGCCGGAGGGCCGCGACCGCGCCCGCCCCCTTGCCGTACACCCTGCTCACCGTGTCCATCACCACTGCTTCGTCCATGGACACCACTCTGCTGACCTGCGGCTTCGCCCGACAGAGCGTCCGTCATCGATCACCCATGAGATCGTCACGGGTAGGCTCGGCGGCGTGATCAAGGTGCTCATCGCCGAGGATCAGCACGTGATCCGGACCGCGCTGGCGACGCTGCTCGGTCTGGAGCCCGACCTGGAGGTGGTCGCGGACGTCGGCGACGGCGGCGCCGTCGTCCCGGCGGCGCTGGTGCACCTGCCCGACGTGGCCGTCCTCGACATCGACATGCCCGGGACGGACGGCCTGACCGCGGCCGGGCTGCTGCGCGCCGAGCTCCCGGGGTGCCGCACCCTCATGCTCACCGGGCACGGCAAGCCGGGGCTGCTGCGCCGCGCCCTGCGCGAGAAGGTGGACGGCTTCGTCCTGAAGTCCGCGCCGCCGGACCAGGTGATCGACGCGATCCGCAAGGTCCACGCGGGCGAGCGGGTGCTGGACGCGACCCTCGCGGTGACCGCCTGGGACCTGGCCGACGACCCGCTCACGCCGCGCGAGAAGGACGTCCTGCGGCTGCTGTCGGACGGCGCCGAGGTCCCCGAGATCGCGGGCCGGCTACACCTGTCGGCGGGGACCGTCCGCAACCATCTCACCGCGGTCGTCGCCAAGCTCGACGCCCGGGGGCGCACCGACGCCGTCCGCATCGCCCGCGAGGCCGGCTGGCTCTAGGTACGCGGCGAGCCGGAAGCGTCCGCCTGCGGCCGGGCGCGCCTCCAGCCGGCCGCCCGCCTCGGCGAGCCGCGTGGCGAGGTTGCCGATCCCCGCGCCCGGCGGGGTGACCTCGTCCGGACGTCCGTCGTTCACCACCGTCAGCCGCGCCGCCCCGACGGTGATCTCGCAATGGCGGGCGGCGCTGTGCCGCAGGATGTTGGTGACCGCCTCCCGCAGCACGACGCTCAGCACCCCTTCGGCGTCGCCCGGCGGGGTGCCGTCGCGGACGACCCGCACCTCGATGCCCGCCGCGGCGAGCACCGACCGCGCCGACGCCAGCTCCGGTTCGAGTTCCAGCCGCCCGGCCGCGCCGGTCACCACCCCCATGTCCCGGCGCGCGTGCTCGGCGATGCGGACCAGGTCGTCGAACTCCGCCCGCGCCCGGTCCGGGTCCGACGCCAGCAGCCGGCGCGCGATCTCGGCCTTCAGCTGGACGGCCGCGAGGCTGTGCCCGAGCAGGTCGTGCAGGTCGCGGGCGGCGCGCAGCCGCTCCTGGACGACCGCCGCCCGCGCGAGCCCGGCCGCCGCCGCCCGCAGCTCGTCCGCGAGCTGGGCGAGCCGGACCAGCCCCCACACCACCAGCCCGGTCACCAGCACGCTGATCACCGAGTTCACCACCACGTCGGCGGCCTCGCCGAGCCGCCACGCGACCACCCCCATGGCGGCCATGACCGCGCCGGTCAGCGGCCAGGCCACGGCGGCGGGCAGCGCCAGCAGCAGCGTCCCCACCAGGAAGCCAGGCACGCCGCCCCACGCCTTGCCGAGCCACAGCAGCGGCACGAAGCTCAGCAGCGCCTGCGCCGCCAGCGCCCACCACGACCCCTCCGGCCGGCGCGCCCACCCGAGTTGCAGGACGGACACGGCCGCGAGGCACGGCACCGCGATGAGCAACTCCACCGGCGATGCCAGCAGCAGCAGTCCCTTGACGCAGAAGCCGGCGAGGACCGCCGCCAGCAACACCACCGACAGCCGGTGCTCGGCGCTGGAGACCTCGGCCCGCGGCTCCGGCGCCGCCCGCACCGCCGCCTCGACGACGCAGCGGCCGTCCGGCTCCAGCGTCGTGCGCAGGTGCCCGCCGACCCGCTCGACCTGCGCGGCCAGCGGCGCCAGGGCCTCGGCGGCCCAGCCGGCCGCGGCGGCTCCGTCGTCGGTGACCCGCAGCACGAGCAGCCCGCCCCGCTCACCGGTCTCGATGGCGCAGTGCCGCGCCCGGCGGCGCCGCACCACGTCGGTGACCGCCTCCCGCAGGACGGTCGCCAGCAGCGCCCCGGCCCGGCCGAGCGGCTCCCGGTGGCCCACCCGCACCGTCACCTCGACGTCGGCCGCCGCCAGCATCCCGCGCGCCGCCGCGATCTCCGGGGTCAGCGAGAGGCTGCGCAGGTCCACGGCGGCCGTCCGGGCGGCGGTCAGCGACCGGCGCGCCACCCGCGACACCCGGTCGAGATCCGCGACGCCCCGCGCGGCGGCGATCGCGTCCAGCCCGCGGCCGACCCCCGCGTTCAGCTCGGCCGCCACCCGCAGCCGCTCCTCCTCGACGGCCGCCACCGCCAGCGACAGCCGGGCCGCGAACACCTCCTCGATCCGGCCGACCAGCCGCGACAGCCCGTACACGACCGTCGTCATCAGGCCCGCCGTGATCGCGGCGTCCACCGAACCGCCGACCCCGTCCCCGCGGACCACCGCCAGGACGAGCACCGCGACCGCCGCCACCGCGGCCGTCACCCGGTTGCGGGCGAGCAGGAGCCCGCCCACCCACACGCCCAGCACCGCCACGGAGAACCCCAGGCACAGCACCGCGACGAAGGACAGGACTCCCTGCGCCGCCGTCCAGGCAGGGGTCTGGAGGCGGCGCAGGGGCGCCAGCACGAACCGGAACTGCAGCAGCAGGATCGCTCCGGCCACGGGAACGGCGGCGGCCGCGTCGGCCGGCCGGTCGATCGCGCCCACCGTGTAGACGCCGACCAGCGCGACCAGGGCCGCGACCGCCACCGCCCGCGCCGTGCGCTGCGGCACGTCGACCGCCTGCCTTCGTTCCACCCCGCCCCTCGATCAGCCCCCGAAACCGGGTCAGATCGTATCCGCCGCGGTCCCCCGGCCCACCTCCCGGCCGTCGAGCGGGATCGGCTCCGCCACAGGCCGGCCGGTGCTCGTCGGGGACCGGCTCTCGCTCAGGTGGCGGGCTGGTCGCCCGGTGCGGCACCGGGCCAGTAGTGGGCGTCCGAGAGGGGCCGGGCGCCGAAGATCGCCTGGCCGACGCGGACGACCGTGGCGCCCTCCTCGACGGCGGTCTCGTAGTCGCCGGACATCCCCATCGACAGCTCTCCCGGACCGGCGAGCCCGAGGTCGCGGGCCTGGTCGCGGAGGCCGCGCAGCAGGCGGAAGCACTCCCGGACCCGCTCGGTGTCCCGGGTGAAGACGGCCAGCGTCATCAAACCCTGGACGCGCAATGCCCCGTAGTCCGGCAGCCGCTTCAGGAAACCGATCAGCTCGTCCGGCGGCAGGCCGTACTTGGACTCCTCGGCAGAGGTGTTCACCTGCACGAAGACGTCCAGGCCCCGGCCGGCGGCCTGGAGCCGGCGGTCCAGGGCCTCGGCGGCGCGCAGGCTGTCGAGGGCCTGGAACTCGGCGGCGAAGGCCGCGACGTCCTTGGCCTTGTTGGTCTGCAGGTGGCCGATCACCGACCAGGACACGTCCAGGTCGGCGAGGTTCCGCCACTTGCGCTTGGCCTCCTGGACCTTGTTCTCGCCGAGGACGCGACAGCCCGCCTCGACGGCCAGGCGGATCCGCTCCTCGGGGACGGTCTTGCTGACCGGCAGCAGCCGCACCTCCGCGCCGCTGCGGCCGGCGCGTTCCGCCGCCGCGTCGATGCGTGCGCGCACTTCGGCGATGTTGCGGGCGAAGTCCGCGACGCTCTCCGCCTGCGGGTACTGGGCTGGACTGCTCATCGGGCCTTCCTCTGCTCGATCTCCGCTGGTGCACCGGGGCGCGGCGATGCTTCCACTCCGGCACTCCCACCTCCTGCTCATGGTCCACTACGACCCGGACGCGCCCGGAACGCCCCACCCGCACGCCCCGTGAAGGCCGCGGGGAACCACCAGTTGGCGCGTCCGGTCAGGCGCATGAGGGCCGGCACCACGACGATGCGGATGAGCGTGGCGTCCACGGCGACCGCGACGGCCAGGGCGAAGCCCATCTGCTTGACCTCGACCACATTGGTGATCATGAAGGCGGCGAAGACGACGATCATGATCGCCGCGGCGGCGGTGATGACGCCGGCGGTGTGCACGAGGCCGGCGGTCACCGCGGCCCGGTTGTCGCGGGTGCGGGCCCACTCCTCCTTCATCCGGGAGATGAGGAAGACCTCGTAGTCCATGGACAGGCCGAACAGCACGACGAAGGTGAGCAGTGGCAGGTACGCCTGGATGAAGCCCCGGCTGGAGAAGTCGAGCAGAGACTCGCCGGCACCGTCCTGGAAGACCCAGGTGAGCAGGCCGAACGCGGCGCCCACCGACAGCAGGTTCATCACGATCGCGCTGAGCGGCAGCAGCAGGCTGCGGAAGGCGAGCAGGAGCAGCACGAACGACAGGCCGAGCACGGTGCCGAGGACCCACGGCGTGGCGCGGTCGACCTCGTCGACGACGTCGACGGTCTGCGCGGTGAGCCCGCCGACGACGACCTCGGGCCCGCCCGGCGGCGTCGCTTCGGGGACGGCCGTCCCGCGGATCCAGCGGACCAGTTCGATGGCCGCCGGGGAGTCGGCGGCGTCCTCGGCGAACACCGTGAGGACGGCGTCGTTCTCCTGGACGACCTGGGCGACGCGGGGGTGCGCGCTCAGCCGCTCGCCCAGGCGCTTGAGCCCGGCCCCGTCCGGCGCGGCCGGGCGCTGGGTCGCCACCACCTGGATCGGGGTGGCGGCGCCCGGCGCGAACTTCCCGGAGACGAGCTCGTAGCCGCGTCCTGCCGGGGAGTCGGCGACGGCCGACGCGCCGACGTCGAAGCCGAGCTTCAGCCCGGTCATCGGCGCGGCGGCCAGCAGCAGGACCAGCGTGGCGGCGCCGCCGATGAGCACCGGGCGGCGCATGACGAGGTCCGTCCAGCGCCGCCAGAGCGCACCGGTGCCCCCGCCGGCGGATCGGCGCATCCCGGGGACGGCCAGCCGGTTGATCCGCTCGCCCAGCAGGGCCAGGACGGCGGGCAGCAGGGTGACGGTGATCGCGAGCATCACCGCGACCGCGACCATGACGCCGAGCGCCATGGTGCGGAACACCGGGGCCCGCACCAGCAGCAGCCCGGCCACCGAGATCAGGACGGTCGAGCCGGAGAACAGCACGGCCTTGCCCGCGGTCGCCATGGTCGCGCCGACGGTGTCGGCGATCGGGCGGCCGGGATGCGCGGCGAGTTCGGCGCGCTGGCGGGTGACGGCGAACAGGCAGTAGTCGATGCCGAGCGCCAGCCCGATCATGGTGACGACGGCCTGGACGAACACATCGAAGCTGGTCAGGTAACTGGCCGCGCCGAGCACACCGAACGCGGTCACCAGCGCCGCGATTCCGGCCAGGAGCGGCAGCCCGGCCGCCACCAGCGAGCCGAACGCGATGATCAGCACCAGCAGCGCGATGGGCAGCCCGATCGACTCGGCGCGGGCCAGGTCGCGGTCCTCCTGCTCGACGACCGCGGCGTTCAGCGGGCTGGAGCCGGTCACGTAGACGGCGACGTCGCCGGCGGCGGCGGCGTCCATCGCGTCCTGGAGCGCGGGGGCGGTCTTCTGCCGCTCGCGCTCGTCGCCCGTCAGCCCGGCGACGGCCAGCGCGGTGCGCCCGTCGGCGGAGACCAGCCCGGCGGCGTCCCCGCCGTCATAGGGGCCCTGGACCCGCGCGACGCCGGGCTGCCGGCGCAGTTCCGCCAGCCCGCGCTCGACCGCGCCGCGCACCCGCGGGTCGGTCACCGGGCGGGACGCCGAGTCGAAGACGACCACCAGGTCCTCGGTCACCCCGCCGCCGAACCGCTCGCTCAGCAGCCGCTCGGCGCGCGCCGACTGCGACCCGTCCACCGCCAGCGACGACCCGGTCAGGGTGTCGGTGAAGCGCGGCACCAGCGCCCCGGCGACGCCGAGGACCAGGACCCAGACGGCGATCACCCGCCACGCCCGGCGCCCGCACCATCGGCCCAGGCGGTACAGCGGTGTGCGCTCCAGCGCGCCTTCTCGGGGGGTCGCCACCACGGATCCTCTCTCTAGACTGACTGGTCGGTCGAGTGCACCGTACTGTAAACCGACTGGCCGGTCTAGAGCTAGAGTGAGGGCTCTCCGGAGAGGGAGGACCATGGCCGACACGAACGTCCAGCCGCCGCGCGACAAGGCCGGGGGCGGCGCGGGCCGCGAGAGCGAGCGGCGGCGGCAGATCCTGGCCGCGGCCGGAACGGTGTTCGCCCGGCAGGGCTACCACGGGGCCCGGATGGACGACGTCGTGGCCGAGTCTGGGCTGAGCAAGGGCACCCTGTACTGGTACTTCAAGAGCAAGGAAGAGCTGGCGACGGCGCTGGTCCACCAGATCCTGGACGCCGAGCACGCCGGCCTGTCGGCCGCCGGCGACCCGGAACGCCCCGCCGCCGAGCGGCTCGAAGAGCTGGCACGGGGGTTCGCGCGCGGCCTCACCGCCGACGCCGACCGGGCGCTCCTGACCCTGGAGCTGCTCACGCTCGCCCAGCGCGTCCCGCAGATCAAGGTGTGCTTCACCGCGCACCACGCGCGTTTCGCCGAGCAGCTGCGCGCGCTGCTCCTGGAGATCGCCGGGGACGGCGAGGACGCCGAGCGCCGGGCCGCTTCCGCCGCCACCGGGCTGGCCGCCCTGGTCGACGGCCTGGTCCTGCACTGGACGCTGTCCGACACGGACTTCGACCTGGAATCCCGCCTCGTGGACGCGGTCTCGGCCCTGGTCCGCGGCCTGCACTGAGCGGGGCGACACACGTCAGGCGGCCTGACCTCCGCAAACGACCGCGGGCCCGCCGCCCAAGTGACGGCGAGCCCGCGACAACGAAACCCTCTCCGATCAGGCGTCCTGACCGGCCTTGTCCCCGCCCTCGGTCACCGCGGGGCGCGCCGCGCGGGTGGGGTCAGGAGTTGGTGGTGATCTGCGGGTCGCCGAGCGGGGGGCCGAAGCCGCGTCCCCAGACGGTGCCGGTGCCGGGGACGGCGACCAGCTGGTAGACCCCGCTGATGGCCGGCCCGTACTGCTTGGTCCAGGTCGTGCCGTCGAGGGAGTACACCGAGTACTCGTTGGAGATGGCGCCGGCCGCCCACAGCCTTCCGGTCGCGTCCTGGGTGATGGTGCGCGCGAGGAGCCCCGCGGGGACCGGGACCTCCGACCAGCCTCCGGCCGTCTTGCGCCAGACGCGGGCGGCGATGTCGTCGAGCGGGTCGAGGTCGGCCAGGGCGTAGAGCCCGGACGGGCCGTTCGCCGCGGCGCGGACGGGCTCGGCGGCCGGAGGATCGACCGTCTCGTAGGCGTCACCCGTCCACAGGGCGTCCGGGGGCAGGGGCGAGGGGTCCCAGCCGGAGCCGTTCCACTTGTAGGCCGTCCCGTCCGACCATGCCGTGGCATAGACGCCGCCGGCGCCCGCCTCGATGTCGGAGACGTGCGGAGGCGGTGCGACCTTCTGGAACGCGGCCCCGTCGAAGCGCGCCATGTAGCCGCCGCCCATCACCCAGACCTCGCCGTGGGCCGCGGCGACCTCGTAGATCGAGCCCTGGCCGGTCCAGCCGTTCAGCGGGTACTCCTTCCAGCCCGACCCGTCCCACCGCCGGACGACCGGGTTGCCGTAGCTGACGGGCAGCGGCAGGCCGGGGATGTAGCCCTGGACGCCGGCGATCCAGACGCTGCCGGGTCCTGCGGCGGCGATGTCCTCGATGCGGTTCTGCCACCACAGGAACGGCAGCGGCACCGAATGCCACGCGGCGGCATGAGCGGTTCCCGGAGTGAACAGGCTGAGGCCGAGGACGGCGGACACCAGGAGCCCGCCGATGCGCCTTGGGGGGATTCTCATGGACGACCATCATCCTGACCCGACCCACTTTCCGCCAGTGTTCACTGGCATGGACGCCGTCCGGAACCGGCTGCAACGGGGCCGGCCGTGATCTAGGCGGTCTTGCGGCGGTAGACGAGCATGGCGAGGGCGTACGCGGTGACGAGGATGCCGGCACACCAGGCGAGGGCGGTCCAGATGTCGCCGCTGACCGGCTGCTGCGCGAGCAGGGCGCGGATCGTGTCGACGATGGACGTCACCGGCTGGTTGTCGGCGAAGGCGCGCACCGGGGCGGGCATGGTGCCGGTCGGCACGAAGGCCGAGCTGATGAACGGCAGGAAGACGATCGGGTAGGCGGAGGCGCTCGCGCCGTCCATCGTCTTCGCGGTCAGGCCCGCGATGACGGCGACCCAGGTCAGCGTGAGGGTGAACAGGGCCAGGATGCCGGCGACCGCGAGCCACGCCGCCACCCCGGCGCCCGAGCGGAAGCCCATGGCGAGGGCGACGAGCACCACGACCGCGAGCGACGCCATGTTGGCGACCAGCGCGGTCAGCACGTGCGCCCACAGCACGCTCGACCGGGCGGTCGGCATCGACTGGAACCGGTCGAAGATGCCGTTCTTCATGTCCGCGAAGAGGCGGAACGCCGTGTACGAGATGCCCATCGCGACCGTCAGGGGCAGGACGCCGGGCAGCAGGTAGTCCACATACGAGGCGGACCCGGGGCGATCGCGCCGCCGAAGACGTAGACGAACAGCAGCATGAGGGCGACCGGCATGACGGCGGTCGTGATGACGGTGTCCGGGCTGCGCGCGATGTGGCGCAGGGACCGGCCCAGCAGGACGGTGGTGTCGGCGGCGAAGTGCGCGGCCATCAGCGTTCCTCACTCATCGCGCCGGCGCCGCCGACGACGGCGAAGTAGACGTCGTCGAGGGTCGGCTGCTTCTCGACGTACTCGACCTCGGCGGGCGGGAGCAGCCGCCGCAGCTCGGCGAGGGAGCCGTTCACGATGATCCGGCCCCGGTGCAGGATCGCGATGCGGTCGGCGAGCTGCTCGGCCTCGTCCAGGTACTGCGTCGTGAGCAGGATCGTCGTGCCGCGCCCAGCGAGTTCCCGGATGGTCTGCCACACCTCGGTGCGCGCCTCGGGGTCGAGGCCCGTCGTCGGCTCGTCGAGGAAGATGACCGGCGGGTCGCCGATGAGGCTCATCGCGATGTCGAGGCGGCGGCGCATGCCGCCCGAGTACGTCGCCGCCCTCCGGTCGGCCGCGTCCGCCAGCGCGAAGCGGGCGAGCAGCTCGTCCGCGATCGCGCGCGGGGACTTCAGGTGCCGCAGCCGGGCGACGAGCTCCAGGTTCTCGCGCCCGGTGAGGATCTCGTCCACGGCCGCGAACTGCCCGGTCAGGCTGATGGACTCCCGCACGTCCGCGGCGCGGGCGGCGACGTCGAAGCCGTTGACGCGGGCGGTCCCCGCGTCGGCCTTGAGCAGCGTCGCGAGGATCTTCACGACCGTGGTCTTGCCCGCGCCGTTCGAGCCGAGCAGGGCGAAGACGCCGCCCCGCGTGACGTCGAAGTCCACGCCGCGCAGCACCTTCAGGTCCTTGTAGGACTTCTCCAGGCCCCGCACGTGGATGACCTGGTGCTCCGCCTCCGAAGGCGCCGGAGCCGCCGATGCCGCCGATGCCGCCGATGTCATTCGCAGAACACCTGCACCTTCGCGTCGGAGTCGTCGACGTCCACGATGAGGTCGTCGAGGTGCTCGATGAGGTCCTCGACGTGCTGGGGCTTGAGCTCGGTGAGGTCGATCGGCACCCCCGACTTGGCCAGCTCGGCGTTGGCCTTGGCGAGCGCCTGCGGCGGGACGAGGGCCGCGATCCGGACCCCAGCGCGCAGCAGCTGCAGCGGGATCCGCACGTTGATCTTGCCGGGGCCGTCGGCTCCGTCGTCCGTCCAGCGCACCATCACCCGCAGGTACTTCGGACGGGCGGCCGGGCGGGCGGCCGGTGGCGGCTCGGCCGTCGGCGGCGCCTCCGGCCGGGCCCGTTCGAGGGCGTTGATCAGCCGCTCGGCCTCGTCCGCGGTGATCTTGCCCTCGGCCAGCATCTGCAGGATCTGGCGGCGTTGCTCGTTCATCGCTGCTCTCTCCTCCGCCTCATCTGATGCTCAGGAGCACGGCCATCGGGCCCTGCTCGTACTCGATCCGGGTGCCGGGCAGCGCCCGCACCAGTTGCCCGACGCCCCGCAGCGCGGCCACCGGCCGCACCCGGAAGACGAGGCACGCGACCAGCCCGCCGATCACGGCGAGCAGCAGCAGCGGCGACAGCACCAGCACGACCGGCACAACGGGGACGTACAGCCGCAGCCGGCGGCCGCCGGTGCGGCGGTACCGCACCGTGACCAGTTGCGGGATCACTGGAGGTCCTCGAGTTCGGCCAGCGCCTCCTGAGCGCTGATCTCCCCGCGCCGCAGGCGGTCGACCACGTCGGCCCCGGTGGGGGGCGGGTCGGTGTCGACGAAGTCGAGGCGCTCGGCGATCCGGTTCAGCCGGGCCTTGACCGTCGGGTAGCTCACCCCGAAGACCCGCTCCATCTCCTTGATCGAGCCGTGCGCCCGGACGAACGCGGCGACGAACACCTGGTCGTCCACGCTGAGCTGGGCGAGCTGCGGCGGCTCGAACTGCCCCTCGACCACGACGCCGCTGCCGGCGAGGCGGACCCGCTCGACCACGAACGGCCGCCCGTGGGTCAGGTCCGTCAGTTCCTGCCACTCCACTCTCGGCCCCCTCACTCTCGACGCCATGACCGCTGTCCACTTTGTATCTTGATTATCTTAAGCAGTCAACGCAAGAACCTTGATTTTCTGAAACTGATCTTCAAGGATCTAGAGTCTGCAGAGCGGACACGTCACCAAACCGGACGACTAGTCCACGCATGCCGCATCACCCGAGCGCGGCGATCCGCTCCCGGGTGGCGATGTGGAGGAAGGGGCTGCTCAGGGGGCGAAGGCGCGGAGGGTGACGTCCACGAGGGCGTCGGCGTACTCGGCGGTGAGCGGGCCGGAGCGGTGCAGCCAGCGCTGGAAGAGCGGGGCGTACAGCACTTCGAGGACGAGGTCGAGGTCGGCGTCCGGGTGCAGCTGGCCCGCCCGCTGGGCGCTGCGCAGCCGCTCCTTCTTGGCCTCGTCAATGGGGCCGGCGAGCTTCTCGCGGTACAGGGCGGCGAGGGCGGGGTCGTCGGCGATCTGCGTGTTGAGCGCTCTGAGCGGCGCCTCGAACGCCGGGTCGGCGAACTCGGCGGCGGTCGCCCGCATGACGGCCTTGAGGTCGGCTTCGAGGTCGCCGGTGTCGGGCAGCCGGACGCCGTCGGCGCCCTCGCTGAGCGCGAGGAACGCGTCGAAGATCACCGCGCCCTTGGACGGCCACCAGCGGTAGATGGTCTGCTTGCCGACTCCGGCGCGCGCGGCGATGGCCTCGATCGACATCTTGGCGTACCCCACCTCGGCGACCAGCTCGCGCGCGGCGGCGAGGACGGCCCGGCGGGAGCGCTCGCTGCGCCGGGCGGGGTTCGGCTTTCCGGTGGCGGACACGGCCCGGAGCCTAGCATCCGGCGAGACGAGACGGTCCGTCTTGACAGAACGACGGCCGGCGCCCATCGTGAATGTCACGAGACGGACCGTCTCGTCTCAGCACCGGCGAACGGGAGGTGGGGCCCTCTGCGCACCCATGCTCAACTGGCCCTCGACCAGGTCACCAAGCGCTACGGCACGCGCGTCGTCCTCGACCGGGTGTCGCTCAGCGTCAAGCCCGGCGAGCGGCTGGGCGTGATCGGCGACAACGGGTCGGGCAAGTCGACGCTGCTCAAGCTGATGGCGGGCGCCGAGCGTCCGGACAACGGCGAGCTCGTGGTCGCCGCGCCCGGCGGCACCGGGTACCTGCCGCAGTCGCTCGAACTGCCGTCCCATGCCACGGTCGCCGATGCCGTCGATCTCGCGCTGGCCGACCTGCGCGAGCTGGAGGCGCGGATGCGGGCGGCCGAGCGCGGTCTCGGCGGCGACGGCGCGGAGCTGGACTCCTACGCGCGGGTGGTGGCGGAGTTCGAGGCGCGGGGCGGCTACGACGCCGACACGCGCGTGGAGGTCGCGCTGCACGGGCTCGGCCTGCCGGAACTCGACCGGGACCGCAGGCTCGGGACGCTCTCGGGCGGTGAGCGGTCCAGGCTCGCCCTCGCCGGTGTGCTGGCGTCCGCCCCGGAGCTGCTGCTCCTCGACGAGCCGACCAACGACCTGGACGACCGGGCCACGGCCTGGCTGGAGCAGCGGCTGCGCACCCACCGGGGCACGGTCGTGGTGATCACGCATGACCGGATGTTCCTGGACCGGGTCACCACCGCCATAGTCGAGGTGGCCGACGGGCAGGTGCGCCGCTATGGCGACGGATACGCCGGTTACCTCGCCGCCAAGGCCGCGGAACGGGCGGCGCAGGCGCGGGCCCACGAGGAGTGGCGGACGGAGCTGGATCGGCACGCCACCCTGGTCACGGCCAACGCCGGCCGGCTGGCCGCGATCCCCCGCAAGATGGCCAAGGCGGGCATGGGCACGGGGGCCTGGCGGGCGCGCTCGCGCACGCACGGGGCGGCGGGCCGCATCCGGCAGTCGCAGCAGCGGCTGCGCTGGCTCCACGACCACCCGGCCCCACCGCCTCCAGAGCCGCTCCGCTTCACCGGCACCCCCCTCACCGCGGGCGTCGCCGCAGGTGACGAGGTGGCGGCGCTCGACGGCGTGGTGGTGGCGGGACGGCTCCGCCTGGAGTCCTTGACCGTCCACGCAGGAGAGCGGCTGCTCGTCACCGGCCCCAATGGAGCGGGCAAGACGACGCTGATGCGCGTGCTCGCCGGAGAGCTGCGGCCGGACGCGGGCGAGGTGCGGCGAACCGGCAGGGTCGGCTTCTTCCGGCAGGACACACCGGACATCGACCCGCGAACCGCCGACATGACCGTCCTGCGGGCGTATGCACTGGGACGTCCGGGAAGCCTGGACGAGCACGCGGACGCGCTGCTCGCCCTGGGCCTGTTCCAGCCGTCCGACCTGGGCCTGCGCCTGCGCGAGCTGTCCTACGGCCAGCGGCGCCGGATCGAGCTGGCGCGGCTGGTGAGCGAGCCCGTCGACCTGCTCCTGCTGGACGAGCCGACCAACCATCTGTCACCGGTGCTGGCGGAGCAGTTGGAGGAGGCGCTGGCGTTCTATGCGGGGGCGCTGGTGGTGGTCACGCACGACCGGCGGCTGCGGGCCTCGTTCACCGGGTCCCGTCTCGAACTGCCCGAAGGCTCGGCGCGGTAGCGGTCGCCTCCAGCAGTCGCCGGGTCTCGGGGTGGCGGGCGGCGTCGAGGCCGTCCGCGGGCAGGTCTTCGACGATCCGGCCGTCGCCGAGGACGACGACCCGGTCGGCGACGCGGCGGGCGACGCGCAGGTCATGGGTGACCAGGACGATGGTCAGCCCGTGGTCGCGGCGCAGGTCGTCCAGCAGGCGCAGGATGCGTTCCTGGGTGAGGACGTCCAGGCCGCTGGTGGGCTCGTCGGCGAGGAGGACGCGCGGCTCCTGCGCGAGCGCTCGGGCGATGCCCACCCGCTGGCGTTCGCCGCCCGACAGCGTCGCGGGGCGGCGCGCGGCCACGGCGGGATCGAGACCGACACGGCGGAGCAGCTCGTCACGGAAAGGGCCCGCTTCGGCGATGACCTGGCGGACGGTGTGGCGGGGGTCGAAGGAGGCGAGCGGGTCCTGGAAGATGAGCCCGGTCCGGTGCCTGACGGCTCGCCGGTCGCGGGCGCGCATGGCCCAGGTGTCCCGGCCGTCGCGCAGGACGGTGCCTTGAGCCGGACGGTCGAGCGCGGCGAGGGCCCCGATGAGGGTGGATTTGCCGGATCCGCTCCGGCCGACGACCGCGACCGCCTCACCCGGCCGGACGTCCAGGTCGACCGCGTCCAAGGCGAGGGTCGTGCGGCGCCGGGACCGCAGCACCCGCCGCACTCCCTGAACGGCGAGGCCCTCGCCGGTAGGGGACGTGGGCTCCCCCTTCGCCAGTGAAACCGGCGGTTCCGCCATCGCCGCCACCAGGTTCCGGGCGAGGTCGCTGGACGGGTCGGTCAGGATCCGCCGTGCGGGGCCGTGCTCGACGATGCGGCCGTCCCGCATGACGGCGATGTCGTCGGCCCAGCGGGCGGCGGCGGCCAGGTCGTGGGTGATCAGCAGGACGGCGCGGCCCGCGGCCTCGGCGCGGACCAGGTCGAGCACCGTCGCCTGCGTGACGGGGTCGAGGGCGGTGGTGACCTCGTCGGCGATGAGGACGGGCGGCTCGTGCACCGTCGCGAGCGCGAGCGCCACGCGCTGCGCCTGCCCGCCCGACAGTTCGAAGGGGTGCGCGGCGGCCAGCGCCGGATCGAGGCCGAAGCGGGACAGCGCGGCGGCCGGGTCTCCGGTGCGGTGCGTCCTGATGGTCTCGGCAAGGTGCCGCCCGACGGTGACGGTCGGGTTCAGCGAGGCCAGGGCGTCCTGGAAGGCGTAGCCGACGTCCCGGCCGAGGACCGGCGGCCGCCCGTCCACCAGGACGGTGCCGCCGTGCGGTTGCAGGCCGGCGACGGCGCGGGCGGTGAGGGTCTTACCGCTGCCGCTCGGGCCGACCAGCGCGAGGACGCGTCCGGCGGGGACGGCGAGGTCGACGCCGTGCACGACCCGGCGTCCGGGGACGTCGACGGTCAGCCCGGTGACGGTGAGTCCGGGATCTCCGCTCACCATGTTCTCCCTTCGGACGGGCCGGAGATCGCGCCCGCGACCACGTTGACCGCGATGATCGTGGCGACCACGGCGGCGGCGGGGATCGCGACCGTGTACCACTCGCCGGTGAGCAGGTGGGACTGGGCCTCGGTGAGCAGGTTGCCCCAGCTCGGCCGGTTGGGCGGGACGCCGAGGCCGAGGAAGCTGAGCGTGGACTCGGTCAGGATCGCGTGCCCGACCTCGAACGCGGCGATGGACGCGACCGGCGGCAGCGCGCCCGGCAGCAGGTGCCGCCGCATGACCTGCCAGCGGGACAGCCCGAGCGCGTAGGCGGCCCGGATGTAGAGGCGCTCGCGGCGGCTGCGCAGCTCGGCGCGGACGATCAGGGCGACCGGCATCCAGCTCGTCACCGCGATCGCCGCGATGACCAGCCCGAGGGACGGCCCGGCGACGGCGGCGAGCGCGAGCACGACGACCAGCAGCGGCAGCGCCAGCAGGATGTCGGCGGTGCGGGCGATCAGGCCGTCCAGCCAGCGCGGCGCGACGGCGGCCAGCCCGCCGACCAGCATCCCGGACCCGACCGTGATGGCGGCCGCGCTCAGCCCGACCAGCAGCGACGTCCGGGCGCCGTAGAGCATGCGGGTCCACAGGTCGCGGCCGAGCAGGTCGGTGCCGAGCGGGTGTCCGGGCGAGCCGGGCGGCAGCGAGGTCGCCGAGGTGTCGGTGGCGACCGGGTCGAGGGAGGTGAACAGCGGCGCGAACGCGGCGAGGAGCCCGAAGACGGCGAGCACGGCGGCGGCCGCCGCCAGCGCCGGGCGGCGGGGCCGCGTCCGGACGGCCATCAGCCCCCGCACGCGGCCGGGCGCGGGCTGCTTGGGCGCGGGCTGCTTCAGGGAGTCAGACGGCATCGGTCAGCCCCGTCCGGACGCGCGGGTCGAGCGCCGCGACGATCAGTTCGGCGACGAGGTTGGCCGCGATCACGATCAGCCCGGTGACCAGGACGATGGCGATGAGCAGCGGGTAGTCCTGGGCGCGGGCGGCGCTGATGGCCTCGCGTCCCATCCCGGGCCAAGAGAAGATCACCTCGGTGGCGTAGACGCCGGCGATGAGCGTCCCGACGCCGACGCCGAGCCGGGCGGTGAACGGCACCAGTCCGGGCCGCATCAGGTGCCGCGCGACCACGGTGCGGCGGGGCAGCCCCCGGACGCGGGCGTTCTCCACGTGCGGCGCGTCCTTCAGCCGCCCGACGCCGTTCTCCACCAGCCGCACGTAGATGCCGAAGTGGTGGCCGAACGCCAGCGCGCACGCGGGCAGCACCAGATGGGCGAGGAGCCCGTACGCGGTGACGTCCTCGCCCGGGCGGCTCACTCCCCCGGACGGCATCAGATGGGTCGCCGCCGCGAACACGTACAGCAGCAGGAGCGCGATGACGAACCCGGGCATGCCGCCCATGACGAACAGGAGCAGGTCGATGCCGCGGCGCAGCCACGCGCGCCGCGTGAGCGCCGCGACCAGCCCGACCGCGAGGGCTGCGGTGAAGCTCAGCAGGACGGACGCGGCCGTGAGCAGCAGCGTCCACGGGACGGTGTCGCCGAGCGTCTCGGTGACGGGCCGTCCCGACATGTAGGACGTGCCGAGGTCGCCGCGCAGGGCGTCCGACGCCCAGCGCCAGTACCGGACGGGCGGCGGGTCGTCCAACCCCATCTCGGCGCGCAGTTCGGCGACCGCGGCGGGGGCCGGTGGGCGTCCGCCCGAGCGCGCCTCCAGCACCGAGGCGGCCGGGTCGCCGGGCGCGGCGGCCAGCAGCCCGAAGCACACCATCGACAGGGCGACGACGACCAGCGCCGCCGTCGCCGCCCGTCCGATCAGACGCAGCGCCATCTAGTTGTAGCGCCAGGTCTCGGCGTTCCAGAAGAACCCGTAGCCGTGGTGGCCGAGCGTGCGCTGGGCGGGTCCGGTGAGGTTCTTCGGGACGGCGTTGATGGTCTTGAGGTAGGAGATCCACACGAACGGGGGGTCGTCCTGCAGTGCCTTCTGGAACGCGGTGTAGGCGGCCTTGCGCTTCGCCGGGTCGAGTGTGGAGCGGCCCTCTTCGAGGGCCTTGTCCGCGGCGGGGTTGCTGTAGGTGCCGTAGTTGGAGCCGCCCTTGGCCAGTGCCTGGGACGAAGCGAACACCCCGTAGACCGAGGAGTCCGGGTCGTAGGGCGTCCCCCAGCCGACCACCATGCCCTGCAGGTCGCCCCAGTGCTTGCGCACCCAGTCACGCGGGCGCGGGCGCGGGTCGACGTCGAAGCCCTGCTTCCTGAGCTGGGTGGCGGACACGTTCAGGATGGCGACGCGCAGCGAGTCCTCGGCGAAGGTGGTCAGCTCGAAGTTGACCGTCTTGCCGACCTTCGCCCACATGCCCTGCCCGTTCTTGGCGTATCCGGCCTCCTCCATCAGGGCGGACACCTTGGCGGGGTCGAAGGTGAACCCGGGCGCGGCGGCGTACGGGCCGGCGTCGAGCGGGCCCTTGGCCGGCGTCCCGTATCCGAGGACGACGCTCTTCGTGATGGCGTCGCGGTCGACGGCGTAGTTCATCGCCGTGCGGATCCGGCGGTCGGCGAACACCGGGTCCTTCATGTTGAACATCAGCGCCCGGTAGTCGGCGGTCGGGTAGACCTCCAGCCGGTGCCCGCCGGCCTTGCCCGCCTGCTGCGGCGCGAGGTGGGCGGCGTCCACCTCGCCGTTCTTCAGCTGGATCAAGCGGGCGGAGTCGTCCGGGACGTACTTGACGACGATCTTCTTCAGTCCCGGCGCGCCCTCGTAGTACCCGTCGAAGGCGGTCAGCTCGGCGTACTGGCCCGGCTTATAGGTCGTGAGCCTGAACGGGCCTGTGCCCACCGGCCGTCGTCCGAAGTCGGGGTCGGTGAGCTTCTTGCCCTGGAGCAGGTGCTCGGGCAGCATCCCCGTCGACAGCGCGTCCAGCATGGGCGCGAACGGCTCGTCCAGCTTCAGCCGGACGGTGGCCGGGTCCGGCGTCTCGACCGCCGTGACCATGGAGAAGTTCCGCGACAGCGGGGAGTCGGCGCCCGCGCCCTTGATCGCCTCGATGGTGAACTTGACGTCGCCGGACGTGAACGGCTTGCCGTCCTGCCAGGTGGTGCCCGGACGCAGGGCGAAGGTGTAGGTCTTGCCGTCCGGCGCCACCTCCCACGACTTCGCCAGCCCCGGCACGACCTTGTTGTCCTTGTCGTGCCGGGTCAGCCCGCGGAAGACCAGTTCGGTCACCGGGTCGGTGTGCTCGTCCTGCAGCCCGGGGTTGAACGTCTCGGGCTCGTCGCCGACCGCGTACGTCAGGGCGCCGTCCGCACCGGCGGCGGGCTCGCCGCCCTGGCCGCACGCCGACGCGGCCGAGGCCGCCACAACAAGAGCCATCAAGGCAAGAACCGGACGTTTCACCATGATCGACATTATTGCAAATAATATGCAGGAGCAAAGTCACCGCATCTGAGTGACCGAGATCACCCGCAGCCCGGGCGGGGTCACCCGCCCGTCGGCCGCCGCTGGTCGCGTTCGGCGCGCCACTGGTCCACCACGGCTGGCAGCTCGCGGAACATGAAGCCGTAGAAGTCGCGCATCTCCGTCAGCCGGCGGGCGGCGGGGCTGTCGGCGCCGGCGGCGGCGATGCCCTGGCTACATCGGCGGCGAGCCGCTCAAGAACGGCCTCCAGTACGCCGACGCGGGCGTCCTGGCCGCCGCGACCGCCGTCCTGCTCGGCCTGGGGGCCTGGCGCTTCGTCCGCCGCGACCTCGGCCGCTGACTCCTGGGCCCGGGCCCGGCACGTCCCCCGCCGGACCCGGGCGCCGGCCATTACGTCCGCGCGGCGGCCCGGCGCGAACGGGCCAGCGCGAGCCCGCCGAGGCAGGCGGCGACCGCGCCCACGATCATGGCCACATAGCCCCCGCCCAGCCCGTTGCCGGTGCCGAGGCCCCCGTCGGCCGTGGCCACGACCGTCCCGCCGAGCACCACCGCGACCAGCCCCGCGGCAAGGGCCGCACTGGCGCCGCGGCGGCTCCGGGAGCGGGCCAGCGTGAACCCGCCGACGACCGCACCGGCCAACCCCAGCACAGCGGCCACCATGGCCCCGACGCGTCCGACGCTCAGGTCGTAGGCGTCGGCGGCGACCGGCTGGACCTCGGCGTGCGCCGCCGCCGGTGCGGCGAGCACGACCATCCCCAGCAGCACGGCGCCGGACACCGCGAGCGAACGCCGGGCCGCCATCGGGACTCCTGAAGGGCGCATGTCCGTCTCCTCTTTCGTGCCGGTTCGAACACTCCCGATGATGTCGCCGGAACACGGCCCGGATCGTCCACCGAAAGCAGGCACTCGCCACTGCCGCCACTGCCGCATGCGCCTGCTGCGAACGCGGCAGATCCTCCGGAACTACCACGTCCGCAGCAGCCGACCGGACAGGCTCACTTCACTGGACGGCCGTCGAGCACGCGGGCGGCGAAGGCGTCGACGGCGTTGATGACGGCGTGGAAGCGCAGCGAGTCGAAGAGGTCGAAGGCGTGCTGCCCGCCGGGCAACTCGGCATGGAAGACCGGCTCGCCGGAGACGGCGCGCAGCCGCTCGGCGAAGCGCCGGGCGTCCTCGACCGAGGCGATGGTGTCGCGGTCGCCGTGGACGATGAAGAACGGCGGCGCGTCCGGCCGAACGCGGTCGATCGGCGAAGCCTGCGGATCCGTGTAGTAGGGCCCGTAGTACCCGCCCATACCGATGACCGCCGCCACGGAGGTATCGACCTGCTCGAAACCAGGCTGGAAACCGGGCTCCCCGGCAGTCAACGCGGCCATGGCGGACAGATGGGCACCGGCCGAACTGCCCGCAAGGACGATCCGCTCGGGATCGGCGCCATAGGACGGCCCGTGCTCGCGAACCCAGGCGATCAGCCTCTTGGCGTCCACCAGGTGGTCGCGGAAGTCCGCCGCCTCGGGAAGGAGCCGGTAGTTGGCGCTGATGCACACCCATCCCTGCTCGGCCAGGTGGCGCAGCAGCGGCAACGCCTGGCTGTTCTTGTGCCCGCTCTTGTAGCCGCCTCCGTGCAGGTGGATCAGCACGGGCGCCCCAGTGGGCCGTGCACGGTGGCGGTAAAGGTCGAGCAGGTTGCGCTTCCCAGCCGGGCCGTACGAGAGGTTGGGAATCCGTTCCACAGCACGGTGACGGCGGAGGAAGGGACTGAACAGGACGCGTCCGTACGACGGAAGACGACCCGCGACGGGCACCGACCCCATGGCCTCTTGGACGACCGGCAGCGCCCGGCGCCCGCGCCACGCGATCAGCCCCAGGCCCGCCACGGTCACGACCACCGCACCCATGACAACCGGCGAGTTCAGGTCGCCTTGGACGAAGCAGAGCACCGTGGCGGCCAGCACCCAGGCCAACGCCGCGAACGGCAGCTCGTTGACGGCCACCCCGAGGAAGAAGGCGACCATGGCCAGCGGCCGGGGCCGGCGCGGCGCGGCCAGCGCGAAGCATGTGGGGACGACGGCGAGGGCCAGCGTGGTCAGGAATCCGTAAGGCATGGTGGCCAGCCTGGCTTCACCACGCAGACCGCCACATCCGGCGCGCGGCCGGACTCCCCCCTCCGCCAGGCGAGGCCACCCCCGACTTTGGTAGGTGGTGGCGAGGGCATGTCACATCCCAGGCAGCCACTTCGTCGAATGGACGAAACCACACGCCAGAGGGGACGAGCAGCGATGCCCACGCAACGCGAACTGGACGAAGCCGAGCTCAAGCAGCACATCGACAAGATCATCGAAGGTCTCCGTGCCAAGGACCTCGACACCCTGGAGAAGCTCTACACCCCCGACGTCGTCTCCTTCGACATCGAACCGCCGCTGCAACATGTGGGCGTGGCGGAGAAGCTGAAGAACTGGTCGAACGTGTTCGCCGTCTTCCAGGACGTCGACTACGAGTTCCGCGACCTGGCCCTCACCGTCGGCGACACCGTCGCCTTCGGCCACGGCTTCGGCCGCCTCAGCGGCACCCTGAAAGACGGCACGGCAACGAACGGCATGTGGGTACGCGCCACGTTCTGCTTCCAGAAGATCAACGGCACCTGGCTGATCGCCCACGACCAGGTCTCCGTCCCCTTCGACATCCCGACCGGCAAGGGCCTGACCGACCTCACTCCCTGACGAGCGGACGCATTCCGTTGCCTCTATCAGGCGCTGAAGGACTCGGGGCCGAAGCGCCCCCAGGCCACGAAGGCGGCCATGGCGAGGTAGACGACGTTCAGCGCGACGAATTTGTACTGTTCGTAGCGGGCGTGAGTGATCACGGCGCCGATCATGAGCAGGATCCAGCAGACGGCGGTCACCGGCACCATGACCGGTGCGATGTCGAGCACGGCCGGGAGTGTCAGGCCGGCTGCCGCTGCTATCTCCAGGGCCCCGAGAGTTCGGACGAACCCGGTGCTCGCGTGCATCGTCCATCCCCCACCGGACTTCTCACCCAAGTCGTCCAGTTTTGCCTTGTTCATGAACGCTTTGGTGAGACCACCGGAGAGGGCGACGGCGGCAAGGAGCCCGGCAACGATCCAGAGGGCGGGGTTCACGAGTTTCTCCTTAAGCCATTCTCTGCTTTGCCAAAGTCATTTCCGATTCCCTCCTGAACCAGGATCTGGTTTCCGCATTCGACACAAGACACCCGCAACTCGGTTTCTGTGACACCCCGGAGACATGACGTGCATCACAGATGCGTCCGACACTGGGCAGGGGCCGGACCGACATATCCCGTGCGATTGATCGCCGCCCCGCATCCTTGAGCCACTTGAAC
The DNA here is from genome assembly GCF_040677125.1 of Actinomadura sp. NPDC049382. Lineage (NCBI taxonomy): Bacteria > Bacillati > Actinomycetota > Actinomycetes > Streptosporangiales > Thermomonosporaceae > Actinomadura > Actinomadura sp. NPDC049382. Next base: position 41,817 of record NZ_JBFARO010000004.1, on the reverse strand, counting down.
TTCTTCCGGCCTGGCACTGAAGGGCGAGGATGGCTCGGACGATCGCGGTCAGGCACAACGGTCAGCGGCGGGTCGCGCGGTGCCGGAGGGCGCGGAGGGCCAGCGGGACGGCCACCAGGGTCGCCGCCGCCACGGCGGCGACGGTCCCGCCCCACCTGCGGCGGCGGCACGGAGGTTCGGGCGGCGGCTCAGGTGCGCGGCGGTCTTCCTCGTCCAGGATCCGGCGGAAGCGGCACCCACCTGGTCGACCTCACCGACCCCGCCGACGCCGCACCCGCCTTCGGCCAAACCGCCACCCGCGCCATACGCAGCAGGGCAACTGCCGGATTGTTCGCCTCCAGCAGGGAGCGGTCGGCGAGTGAGAGCGCACCGGTCAGGCCGAGTTCTGGGACGGCGTACGCCCCCACCGGCAAGGGCCTGGGCGACCTCACCCCCTGACACCCACTCAAGGCGCATAAGGAACCACCCGATACCTCGTAAGAGACGACCGTTTCTCACCTGGCGCGTCTCTAGGTATCCGTACTCAGGCGCGTCGACCTTCCCACGTGTTTAATCGAGTCACCATCGCCTCGCATACTCCGAAGGAGACGACCGATGGCCACGCGGGAAGAGTACGAGTCCGCGCTACGTGGGATCGTCATGCTTGCCGACGCGCATGGAGGTGCCCTTAACAAAGGATTCCGGATCATAGGCGACGATGCCCTGATCGGGTCACATGGGGTCGAACTGGAACGGGCGATGGTGGATCGCGACCGGTCCGTCCGCCAGGCGTTATCCCGCGCATTCGATCAGGTCAAGTGGCTGTCCGAGAAGGATTTGAAGGGCCCCTTGCCGGTGGCGGCGCCCCGGCTGGGGGCACCGCCCGTCGGCAACGCCAAGGCGCGCGCGGGCGTGGCCGGCGGTGACGTACGCCTGCTCGACGAGCTGCACGCCGAGTTCGGTCGGGCAGGACGTTCATGGCGTGAGGCCGCCACCCGCCTGGACCGGATCCTTGTTCAGGTGGGAGCCGGCCGCACCACTGCTCGTACGCTGGATACAGCGGGTGAGTGGCTGATATCGCAGCAGCCCGACCTGCTTCGCAGGCGCGCCGACCTCATAAGGTCCGACCAGGTTGGGCTGAACATCGGCATGCTGACCGACGCAGTGACGCAGAGTGCTCGGCTGGCCGTCCTCACCGCGCAACTCCAGCAGGCCGACCCGAGATTGGCCGCTGAACTCCAGAGGGCAGGCGTCGATCTCTCCAATGATCCCCCCTCAAGGGGATCCGCGCGCGACTGCGGATTGGTGGAAATCCCTGACCGATCAGCAGCATGAGCCTTACATTAGGGCGTTTCCTCAGGTGATCGGCTGGTTGGACGGGCCGCCCGCCCCTGATCGAGATCGCGCCAACCGCCTCGTTCTGACCAGACGCATCGACGAACTGCAAGCCAGGTCTCTCCTGGTCGCACAATTGAGTTCTTACGAGAAGCGCGACCTGGCCCGTCTTCTGAAACTGCGGCAGCGAATCGACGCGCTGGACGGCCTGGCGGCGGCCAAGCGAGGACCCGAAGTCTTCCTGCTCGGTCTCGACACCACTACCGCCGGCCCCTGGGACGGCTACGGCCCCAAACCCGATCCGTTCCGCAGCGTGCCGGGCGGCGAAAAAATCCCGCCGGACATGAGAAAGTTCGTCAGCAATTCTTCACCAGGGCCCGACGGGCGGATCATCCTCGCACTCGGCAATCCGGACAAAGCAACGCACACCGGAGTTTACGTTCCGGGCACCACAACGAAACTGGACACCCTCACCGGAGGGGATATCGACCGGATCAAAAATCTCTGGAGTACCACACAACGGTTCTCCCGAGGTCAACCAGTATCGACGATCGCATGGCTGGGATATGACGCCCCGGATTCCTTTACCGATGCGGCGTCCGGAAAGTACGCGGAGCGGGGAGGCCCCGCCCTCGATCAGTTCGTCAACGGTGTCCGAGCCGCACAGGGTGAGGGGCATCGGCATCTGACCATGGTCGGACACAGTTACGGCAGCACGGTCATCGGCGAGGCGGCCCGCGTCGGCAACGGCCTCAATGTGGACGACATCGTTGTCGCGGGCAGCCCCGGGATGCGAGTGCCCAACGCACAGGAATTGCACATGGACCCGCGCCGCGTGTGGTCCGAACTGGCCGCCGGCGACCCCGTGGCCGATCTCGGCCGGAGTTCGCACGGCGGCTACTCGCGAGGCACCTACGGAACATTCCCCATCGTGCCATCGGATGAGAGTTTCGGGGCCCAGCGGCTCGTCACCGACACCCGGGGCCACAGTGACTACTGGGCGTCCGACCCTGTCAACGGGCCAACGCTCAGCCTGCTCAACCAAGCCAAGGTGGTGGCGGGGACGCCGCTCGACCAGGACCCTGGTAACGATCCCCAGATCCGTTTCTGACGGGCGCCTGTCGAGAAGGGAGAGAGTGGCGTGCGACGCTGCACTGTAGTCGCGGTAGTGCTCTTGGCTGGGGTTTCTGTCAGCTGCGGCGTGGGGAGAGGAGGACGCGGCGTGGACGAGGTGCCGGGTAACGATGAACTGCCGGTCGCACATCCGCGGATGGTCGCGGGCAAGGTCGATGGGATGGCCGGGCAGATCAAGGAGGGGCTCGGCCTTGGCGGTCCGGTCGAGAGCAAGACGGGCGGCATCAATCCACTGCCTTGCGGAAATGGGGCGGATCGCGAGGAGGTCCGGAGGACGGATCCTCCGGACACCAATCCCTACTTGCAACCTTGGTTCGTGGACTACAGCCCCTTCATGATGACGGTGAACACGTGGGTGAGCGTGCGCAGCGAGGCCGAGGCCACGGCGGCGTTGACCCGGCTCAGCGAGCGTCTTTCGGGCACGGGCTGGCGGATCACGGCGTTCAACCGGCCGGCGGGCGGGACGTGGCAGTTGCGCGTCGCGGCGCCCGAGAAGGGATACGGGGCCGTGCTCGAAGCGCCCATCGCCGGTGAAGGGACTGAGCAGCGCATTGGGCTTGACGTCTCGTCACCGTGTTTCCGGCATCCCGATGAGGAGCGTGCTTAGCCGAGGTAGCCGGTCGTGACGAGTTGGCGGACGCGCCTCCCGCGCCTCACGAACGTGCGGGACGTAGAAGGCGCGACGAAGGCCCCGCCCCACCTGCGGCGGCGGCGCGGAGGCTCGGACGGGGTTCAGGTGCACGGCGGTATTCCTCGTCCAGGATCCGGTGGAAGCGGTGCATCCTTTTGTTCTGGGGCATGGCGAGACGCAGCCCGCGGGCTGCGCGCCAGTAGGCGCGGCCTGGGCGTGCGCTGAACATCTCCCGCGACACGGCGCGCAGGCGTGCCTCCTCGCGGGCGATCCCGGTGTCGTGGGCCTGGAGGGCGAGGGTGGCGACCATGCCGATCAGCGCGAGGACGGCCAGTAGAGCGGAGGCCGCGCCGTAGGTCTGGCCGATGAAGCTCAGCGTTCCCAACGGGTGGTCGGCCCGTCGAACGCACGCAGGAACCAGGGGGACGCGCCGATGACACCAAGACCACCAGCACGCCGAAGGTGATGCTGAGCGTCCTCGCCGCGACGGCCGGGGCGGGGTGAGGGCATTCCTGGACGCTGACTCAGACCGCCGGGGCCGGCAGGGGGGCGACCCCTCGTGCGAAGAAGTCCAGAAAAGGTTCGCCACGTTCGTAGAGGTCCTTGATCTCGGAGGCCACCGCGGCGATGACGTTCGGGTCGTTGATCCGGCGCGCTCCGCAAGGCGTCCAGTCGGACTCGTACTGGACCTCGTAGAGGACGCGATCTCCGACGACCACCCACCTCGGGCAACTGGGCGCGGGTTTCGAGCGAGGCGACCTGGTCGGACGTGAGGACGGTCAACCCGAAACCTCCGTCGGCGAGGAGTTTCAGCGCGTGCACTTCCCACTGGCGGTAGGGGCCGACCGGAAGTTCGGCCACGCGGACGCGGCGGATCTCCAACCCTTGGGCGGCGTTCTTGCGGGCCTCAGCGCGGGTGGCGTCGCGGTCTTTCTCAAGGAGGTCGAGGGCGCCCTGCCAGTCCCCCGTCATGAACGCCTGCCAACTGGCATCGCGCGGCTCACGGAAGATTCGGGAGGGTTCGAGCTTACAGAGCACCCCGTGCCACAATGCCCTCATATGGATCCCGTAGCGATTGTTGAAGATCCCCCATCTCGGGGCGGCACGCCGGATTGCTTACCAGCAGCGAGCCACGGGGAGCGTCATGAAGTCGACTGACCGGAATGCCCGGCACCGCGTTCCTCGGTTCTGCGAGCAGTGCACGGACGAGACCATTGCGTGGCCCGCTCCGGGCACGGCGACAGTCAACGGGTTCGGCACCACCCTCTTCGGCGAGGCCGACCCCTGCCCGCGGTGCGGTTCGGTCGTCAAGCGGTTGTATTTCTGCGTCCTGTGGATTCCCATCTGGCCGATGGCAGCTCGTTTCCGCGTCATCACCCTCAAGCGTTCCATGACCGGCGAAGCCACGCGTTACATCGGTCGCCGGTTCCCGTTCAGCGCCGATGACCCATACGGCCTGAACACCAGGGACGGCTGGTTCGCGGCGCAATACAAGGCCCAGGCGGACGCCGTGACAGAGGCGGAGGAGGCCGCAAAATCCCGGCCCGAACCACCGTCTCAGCTGGCCGATCACCCCGAACTGCACGGCGAGCGCTATCAGCAGGCCGAAAGCTACTGGGAATCCGGCATGGCCGACCGCGCTCTTCCGCTGTATGAGGAGGTACTGGCTGCGCATGAGGCGGCGCTGCCCGCCGACGACATCGCGACGCTCCAACTGCGCCAGCGGATGGCGGAGGTGTATCTAGAGGTCGGATGGCAGGCGGCGGCGCTGGCTATGGCCCAGCAGACGACCCGCCATTTCGTCCGGCTGCTTGGCCCGGACCATCCGTACACCCGGCGGGCGCTCGACGACTGTCTCGTCGCGCGAGAGCAACTCGACGGACCGGGCCGCGCCGAGATCAAGGCGCTCAAGGCGGAGCTGACCGATGTGGAACGCAAGTTCGGGCCAGACCACCCGAGAGCCCTGCGCACGGCGTGCGCCCTCGGCTCGGCCCGGTTGATCGGCAACCGTGTGGTCCAGGCACTGCACGGGCTGGAGGAAACACTGGGGCGGTCCGAGCGGTCGCTTGGCGCCGATCATCCCGACACCGAATACGTGCGGCAGGAGCTGGCCACGGCGTGCGAATTCGCGGAACAAGGCGGCAAGCGGGACGAGGTAAAGGCAGCGGCGCAGGCTCGGACACGCCTACAGCGCCCTGATGCCCCGGAAAACGCTGATGGCGATGCGTAAGCGTACCCAACGTCACTCCGGTACGCCCCGTACAGCACGATTCAGCCACCGGCTAACAGCCGAATGTCGAAGCTGAATTCGCTCGACGGGACCGGGCCGCCGACGCACGGCAAAAGCACCCCACGCAGAGCTCCCAACGCGCGAGCGAGATCCGCGCGATAATCCGCATACCCGAGGCTTTCCCCTGGAACGCCACGGACGCCGTCAAGCATCGCGAATATCCGGCTCGACCGCGGAGAGCATGCGCCCGGAAATGACGACAAGGCGCTCGTCCGACCCTATGGTGACGCCGTATGGGAGGCACGGTCGGCGTAGGCGTCGGTGGCGTCGCGGCCGATGACGGCGATGTCGCCATTGTCCAGTTCCCAAATCTCGGGGCAATCGCCTGTAGTGCGACTGTCCCCCACCTCGGCAGCCCGTTTGCCCAGCCTTCTCTGGAAGCCCGCACTGTGTTGGGCTTCCCACGGCCTTGTCGTAGCCTCTCCACTCCAGGTTGAGGGCACAGTAGGTGATTCTCGCACCGAGTTCCGAGGGGATGAACTGCTACCGCAAGCTGGACTAGAGGTTACTAACGGGCGCGGCAATGGCAGGAGGTTCGTGGGGAAAGAGCGCGGGCGGTAATCATGGTGCGGCGTGCAGGTGACTGCCCGAGGCGGCGGCCAGGTGGCGAGCCGGACCGGTCGCTCGGGTGGCGGGCCTGAGGCGGAGGGAACGACGGGACCTGAGGTGATACTTGAGAGGAACCGTGCCCATCGACCGATGCGGACCGTCGTGCACACACCGGGCCGAGGCGGCGTCCCGGTCGGAGGGCGTCCCATCCACTCGTCACATGCCACGGCCGAACCATGGCCGGGACCGGCCCGGGCTGGACGCACCTCCCGCATCACCAACGCACGAGACACAACAGGCGCGACGAACCACATCGGACTGGGGTCGGGGTGGGATGGGGGTCAGCGGGACGCGTGTCGCTTGACCTGCTCGATCAGGTCGGCGAACTGCGCAACGGACAAGGTGAGGTGTCCCCCGTCCGGATCCTTGCTGTCCCGCACGCCGACCCCGACCCCCGGCGAAAGACGTCCCAGTTCAACGCAGTGCTCGTCGTCCGCTCCGCCGCTGTGGGTGCTCTTGCGCCAGTGCACGATCATTCGTAGCTCTCCAAGTACCGCTTGATGATCTCGCGCGAGTCCTCCAGGGAGGCCGCCTTCGCGCCGATACGATCGAACTTAACCGACAATTCGCGAACTTCGCCAGGCGCTTCGATCAAGCGGCCACCGTTCTGGGCACCCGAATAGGCGATGTCGCGGCTCTCCAGGCTGAGGATCTGGAGTGACCCGTCGACACCCAGGTGAGCGCCCGACTTGAACGGGATGATGCGTAGGCTGACTTGCGGCAGGTCGGCCATGGCGAGCAGGTGCTCCAGTTGAGCCTTCTGCACCTCCCGACTGCCCACCTCGCGGGCCAGCACGCTCTCATCGAGAGTGGCCCACATCTCGACGTCCGTCCCCCGGTCGAAGAAGGATTTTTTCCGAGCAACGCGTCGCTCCATCGCGGCCTCGAAGTCCTTCGGCGTTCCAGACTGGACGTAGGCCCAGGTGTATTCGTCGGTCTGGAGGGCGAGCGGGATGACCTGCCCATGGTAGGTCTTGATCAAGGTCGCCTCATGCTCGTACTTGACGAGCTGCTTTCCCCAGTTGGGGTCGTGTGCCATTCGGGCAAACCAGAGCAAGAGCTGAAATAGAAGACCGGTCCCAAAATGCCGGTCGAGCGCTCGAACATGGTCGTCCTGAAGGCGCCGCCTCCCCGCCTCAAAGTTGGATACAGTCCCCCGCGTCACCCCCATGATCTCCCCGCACTGGGTTAGCGATAGCCCCGCCTTCTCCCTCCAAAACCGCAGGTAGAAGGCCAGGAAGTACCACATTGAGATCTTGGGATCGAGTGGCTCGCGGACGATCGGCATGGCGTCCTCCTTGTATTCAACTTCGGCGACTACAGGCAAAACATAGAACGCTGCGCTGATCCTTGTCACAGGAAATCGGAATCTCGGGCAAGGACGGGACGATGGCGATGACGGCGACCGCAGAGCCGATCATGCCCCTTATGGGCACACCTTCCGCAGTGGGGCAAGCTCGCACATTCGCGGACACACAAATCCGCAAATGGGACTACTTGCACATTCTCGACAGCGCGCTTCTCATCGTCTCGGAACTGGTCACCAATGCGGCCCGGCAGACGCCGGACGAGGAGATCCGTCTCCAGCTCAGCCGGGACGCCTACGGGATCATCATCGCCGTCTGGGACGCCGACCACGAGCTGCCCGCGGCCAAGCCGGTGAAGGAACTCACCATCGACGACCTCGACCTGTCGGAGGAGGCGTTCGACGACAACGGCGGCTGGGGTCTGCACATCGTCCAGGCCATGTCCGCCAAGTGCGGCGTCACCGCCGACCCGGCCGGCGGCAAATGGGTCTGGTCGCGGATGCACCCGTAGCGGGCCTCGCGTCCGCGCTCATCCGCATCGGCAGTCCAGCCATGACCTCGACGGGAGGCAGCACGAAGATGGCCACCGACCACCTGACGGCCACGAGCGGTCGACGCTCGTTCCTCACCGCACTCGATCAGGCCGTGCGCGAGCGCGGCGGGATGTCGTGCGGCATCGTCGCGCGCAGCGGCACGCCCGTCCTGCACGTGATCAACGCCCAAGCGCCCCACACGTTCACCGAGATCGGCGCCGACTTCATCGCCGGCGCCTGGGTCTTCACCTGGGCCGGTACCGGCAAGTCCATCGGCGCGGCCGACGCCCCGGCCGCCGTCGCCGACACGATCGCACACGCGGTCGGAGCACACGCCGGAATCCGTCCGTGATGGACCCGCGCCGCGTGTGGTCCGAACTGGTCGCCGATGACCCGTGGCCGATCTCGGCCGGAGCTCGCGGGGCCTGGCGAGGAAGGAGACAGCGGCGTGCGACGCTGCGCTTTAGCCGTTGCCGGGTCATGTGGTCTTGTGAACCGCTCCGGACGGGTCGGGGTGGGATGGGGCGGTCAGCGGCGGGCGGCGCGGCGCCGGAGGGTGCGAAGGGCCAGCGGAACGGCCACCAGGGCCGCCGCCGCCACGGCGCATCCTCGGGGTCGGTCGTCGGTGCCTCAGTGAAGCCATCGGACCGGTCATCGGGCAAACACATGTTCGTCATGCCCGAGCATGAATGCCATGCATAACCCGAGGCGGTCAACTCGCCCCGTGCCGCGCGTCCCGGACGATCTGCTGGATGACGGTGACGGCGCGGGCCAGGTGCGGTTCCGTGCGGTCGGTGCGGTGGGCGATCGCGAGTTCGACGTCCACGGCGGGCCGCACCAGCGGGCGGAAGGTGACGCCGTCCAGGGCGAGGACGGTCACCGGCTCCGGGACGACGGCCGCGCCGAGACCGCCCGCGACGAGGGTGACCAGCGTGGACGTCTCCCCGACCTCGTGGCGGATCCGGGGCTCCACGCCCGCGTCGCGCAGAAGGCCGAGCACGACGTCGTACATCACCGAGCGGCGGTCGGCGGAGTGCACGATGAGGTCGGCGTCCGCCAGGTCGGCGACCTCGACCTGCCGCAGGGCGGCCAAGGGGTGGTCGTCGGGGAGGGCGACGACGAGCCGGTCCCGGCGCAGCGGCAGGACGGTGAGCGACAGATCCGCGATCGGGGGCCGCAGCAGCGCCACGTCGATCTCGCCGGCCCGCAGCGCCGCGGCCTGGTCGGGGACGAGCATCTCGCCGCGGAAGGAGAAGTCGACGCCGGGCAGCTCCCGGCGGAGGCCGCGGGACAGCGCGGGCAGCAGGCTGTAGGTCGCCGAGCCCACGCAGCCGAGCGCCAGGTGGCCGACCGCGCCCGCCGCGACCCGGCGGGCCTCGTGCGCGGCCTCGTCCACCTCGCCGAGGATCCGCCTCGCCCGCGCGAGGTAGCCCCGGCCCGCGTCGGTGAGGTCGACTTTGCGCGTCGTCCGGTGGAGCAGGTCGACGCCGAGTTCGCTCTCCAGCCTGCGGATCGCCTGCGACAGCGGCGGCTGGGCCATGTTGAGCCGCTCGGCGGCGCGCCCGAAGTGGAGTTCCTCGGCGACGGCGACGAAGTACCGCAGGTGACGAAGATCCATATGTGTGTCGTCTCAATCGGAGCGAATATTGATACTTCACTGTATCAAGCGAGGTCATTAGCCTCGATGGCATGAGCTCCTATCTCTACTCGGCCGTCCGGACGCCGTTCGGCCGGTTCAACGGCGCACTCGCGGGCGTCCGGCCGGACGACCTCGCGGCCGGCGTGCTCACCGCGCTGCTGGACCGGGCGCCCCGGCTGGACCCGGCCGCCGTCGGCGAGGTCGTCTGGGGCAACGCGAACGGCGCGGGCGAGGAGAACCGCAACGTCGGCCGGATGGCCGCGCTGCTCGCCGGGCTGCCGACCAGCGTGCCCGGCACGACCGTCAACCGGCTGTGCGGCTCCAGCCTCGACGCCGCGATGATCGCGTCCCGGACGATCGAGTCCGGCGACGCGGACGTGGTCGTCGCGGGCGGCGTCGAGTCGATGACCCGGGCGCCCTGGGTGCTGCCGAAGCCCGCGAAGGGCTTCCCGCCCGGCGACCTCACCGCGGTCTCGACCACGCTCGGCTGGCGGCTGGTGAACCCGCGCATGCCCAAGGAGTGGACGGTCTCGCTCGGCGAGGCGAACGAGGGGCTCCGCGAGCGGTACGGCGTCGGCCGGGAGCGGCAGGACGCGTTCGCGCTGCGCTCGCACCGGCTCGCGGCGGCGGCCTGGGACGAGGGCTTCTACGACGACCTGGTCGTCCCCGCCGGCGACCTGAAGCGGGACGAGGGCATCCGCGCCGACTCGACGCCGGAGAAGCTCGCCGGGCTCAAGCCGAGCTTCCGCGCCGACGGCACCATCACCGCGGGCAACGCCTCGCCGCTGAGCGACGGCGCCGCCGCCCTGCTGCTCGGCTCCGCCGGCGCCGCCGACCGGATCGGCCTCGACCCGCTCGCGCGCATCGCCGGGCGCGGCGCGTTCGCGCTCGACCCGCAGGACTTCGGCTACGCCCCGGTCGAGGCGGCGAACCGCGCCCTCGCGCGCGCCGGGATCGGCTGGGACCAGGTCGGCGCGGTCGAGTTGAACGAGGCGTTCGCCGTGCAGTCGCTGATCTGCATCGACGCCTGGGGCGTCGACCCGGAGATCGTCAACACGCGGGGCGGCGCGATCGCGATCGGCCACCCGCTGGGCGCCAGCGGCGCCCGCGTCCTCGGCACGCTCGCGAAGGTGCTCCGGGAGCGCCGCGAGCGCTGGGGCGTCGCCGCCATCTGCATCGGCGTCGGGCAGGGGCTCGCCGTCGTCCTGGAGAACACGGACACAGAAACCACGGGCACGGAGAACACGGAGGCCGGAGCGTGAGCCGGGCGGAGATCCTGGAGAGCGTCGACGAGGCCGTGCGCGGCATCGCGGACGGCAGCACCGTGCTCGTCGGCGGCTTCGGCTTCGCCGGCATGCCGTTCGACCTCATCGACGGGCTGATCCGGCAGGGCGCGACGGACCTCACCATCGTGTCCAACAACGCCGGCAACGGGGACGTCGGGCTCGCCGCGCTGCTCAAGGCGGGCCGCGTCCGCAAGGTGATCTGCTCGTTCCCCCGGCAGAGCGACTCCCACGTCTTCGACGAGCTGTACCGGGCCGGGCGGATCGACCTGGAGATCGTGCCGCAGGGCAACCTCGCCGAGCGGATGCGCGCGGCCGGCGCGGGCATCGGCGCCTTCTACTGCCCGACCGGCGTCGGCACCCCGCTCGCCGAGGGCAAGGAGACCCGGACGATCGACGGCCGCGAGTACGTCCTGGAGTACCCGATCAAGGGCGATGTGGCGCTGATCAGCGCGCACCGCGCCGACGGGATGGGCAACCTCGTCTACCGCAAGACCGCCCGCAACTTCGGCCCCGTCATGGCGACGGCCGCGACCACCACCATCGCGCAGGTGGGCGGCGTCGTCGCCACGGGCGAACTCGACCCGGAGGCGGTCGTCACCCCCGGCATCTACGTCGACCGCGTCGTGCGGGTCGAGGACCGGCACTACACCGTCCAGGGAGCGCGCTGACATGTCTTCCACCACGGCTTCCACCACGGGGGCCCTGTCCCCCGACGAGATGGCCGCGATCGTCGCCCGCGACATCCCGGCCGGCTCCTACGTCAACCTCGGCATCGGCCGCCCCACCAAGGTCGCCGACCACCTGCCCGCCGACTCCGGCATCGTGCTGCACACCGAGAACGGCATGCTTAACATGGGCCCCGCCGCGACCGGCGAGCAGATCGACCCCGACCTCACCAACGCCGGGAAGGTCCCGGTGACCGAGCTTCCCGGGGCGTCCTACTTCCACCACGCCGACTCGTTCGCCATGATGCGCGGCGGCCATCTCGACGTGTGCGTGCTCGGCGCGTTCCAGGTGTCGGCGACCGGCGACCTCGCGAACTGGCACACCGGCGCCCCGGACGCCATCCCGGCGGTCGGCGGCGCGATGGACCTCGCCATCGGCGCCAAGCAGGTGTTCGTGATGATGACGCTGTTCGACAAGCAGGGCCGGTCGAAGCTCGTGCCCGAGTGCACCTACCCGCTGACCGGCGTCGGCTGCGTCAGCCGCGTCTACACCGACGTCGCCGTCATCGACGTGGGCCCGGACGGGGCGGCGGTCCGCGAGACCTTCGGCATCACGCTCGACGAGCTGCGCGACCGCCTCCCCGTCCCCCTCAAGGAGGTCAGCCGGCCGGGCTCGTGAGCGCGCCCGCGTCCGCGTCCGCCGAGGCGAGCGGGATCGTCGTGAACATCGGCGGCTCGTCGGACGGGTCGAGCGCGGTCGGGCCGTAGAGCCAGTCCACGAACGCGTAGTCGCGGGTGTCGCGGTCGCGCAGCAGGACGTTCCGCTGCCGCCGCGGCGTCCCGTCGAGGTGCCACAGCTCGCCCCAGGCGCGCGACGTGGTCAGGACGCGGCGGCAGTGCTCGGGCCGGACGGCCTGGTAGGCGGCGAGGACGGCGGGCCAGTCCACCGTCCCGTCCGCGGCGAGGTGCCGGGCGACGTGCTCGCCGAGCACCCAGCCGTCCTCGATCGCCATGATGGCGCCCTGGGCGATGTACTGGAGCGGCGGGTGGGCGGCGTCGCCGAGCAGCGCGATGTTGCCGTCCACCCAGGTCATGATGGGGTCGCGGTCGTACATCCGCCACCACTTGTCGCGCCACATGTGGGGCAGGCCCTCGCGGACGAAGTCGCACGTCCGCGCGAAGGCCGCGTCCAGCTCGTCCGGGGTGCCCCAGTCCTCCTCGCCGGCGCGGGCCTTGGGCGACTCGAAGACGGCGACCTGGTTGAGCAGCTCGCCGCCGCGCAGCCCGTAGTGGACGAAGTGGCAGCCCGGCCCGACGTAGACGACGACCTCGCTGAGGTCGACGTCCGCCGCCCGGCCGTGCGAGGTCGGCACCGTGCCGCGGTAGGCGACGTACGCGGAGGAGACCGGCTCGTCGTCCGACAGCAGCTTGCGCGCCACCGAGTGCAGCCCGTCCGCCGCGATGACGACCCGCGCCTCCTCGACACGGCCGTCCGCCAAGGTCACGCGGGCGCCGCCGCCGGTGTTGGCGTAGCCGACGACCTGCTGCGAGGTGCGCAGGTCGACGCCGGCGCGCTCGCAGGCGCGCAGCAGCATGGCGTGCAGGTCGCTGCGGTGGATGACCAGGTACGGGAAGCCGTAGCGGCGTTCCAGGTCGCGCAGGTCGAGGCGGGTCAGCTCCGCGCCGTCGACCGCGTCCCGCATGATCATCGCGTCCGGGACGACGCCGAGGGCCTTCGCCTCGTCCAGCAGTCCGTAGTCGTCGAGGATGCGGGTGCAGTTGGGGGCGAGCTGGATGCCGGCGCCGACCTCGCCGAAGTCGGCGGCCCGCTCCAGCAGCCGGACCGCGAGGCCCCGGCGGGCCAGCGCGTACGCGGCGCCCAGCCCGCCGATCCCGCCGCCGACGACGAGCACATCAGGGTTGGTCATGATCTCTTCCTTCTCGGACGCGTGTCGCGGGCCGTCGGGCGGGCGCATCGCGCGGCGTGTCAGAGCCAGGGGCCGAGCGGCGGCGCTCCGGTGAGGGCGTGCGGCCGTCCGGCGAGCCAGGCGGCCACCTCGGGCGGCGGTCCGGCCGGCAGGGCGGCGGCGTCGAGCCCCCGCTTGGCGGTGATGTCGGTGATGAGGGCTTGCAGGAAGTCGTCCGGCAGGTCGGCGAAGGCGACGCCGCGGTCCAGGTCGACGGCGTGGACCATGACCTCCCGGGACCGCATCCACGGGACCTCGGTCGCGGCCACGGTGCGGCCCTGCGCCGTGACCACCTCGGACTGCCACTGGCCTTCGGTCAGCTCGTCCATCGACGCCTGCAGCGTCGCGGCGGACCGGGCCAGCCACTCGCCCAGCTCCGGTCCGCTCATCCGGCTGCCGCGCTCGATCCCGGCCGCGCGCGCCTCCGGCGAGGCGTACATGGGGGTCTCCTCGCCCGTGGCCGCCCAGTGCACCAGGTTGCCGAGCGCCTCGGCGTTCGCGGCGACGTGCGCGACCAGGTGCTTGCGGGTCCAGCCGGGCAGAAGGCTCGCCGCGTCATACTCCGCCTCGGTCAGCCCGGCGGCGGCGCCCAGGAACAGCGCCGTACCCTCCCGCGCCCAGCGGCGGGCGTCGGCGAACGAGCGCGCCATCAGGCGTCCTTGACGACGCGGTTGGTGCAGGCGCCGAGCCCGTCGATCTCGGTCACGACCGTCTCGCCGCCGGTCAGGTAGACCTTCGGGTCGCGGGCGTGCCCGACCCCGGCCGGGGTGCCGGTGGCGATCAGGTCGCCCGGGCGCAGCCGCACGATCGTCGAGACGTACTTGACCAGGAAGACCGGGTCGAACAGCAGCGTGCCGGTGTCGTCGGACTGCATCTCCCAGCCGTCCACCAGCGTCCGCACCCGCAGCGCCGGGCGGACGCCGCCGACCTCGTCCGGCGTGACCAGGTAGGGGCCGACCGGAGTGGAGGAGTCCCAGATCTTGCCCTGCGTCCACTCGATCGTGCGGAACTGCCAGTCCCGCACCGAGACGTCGTTCATGACGGTGAACCCGGCGATCGCCGCCTCCGCCTGAGCGTCGTCGGCGCGGCGGACCTCCTGCCCGATGACGACGGCCAGCTCCACCTCCCAGTCGAGCGCGTCGGTCTCACCGGGCTTGACGATGTCGTCATTGGCCCCGATCAGGCTGTCGGCGAACTTCGGGAACAGCGTCGGATACGCGGGCAGCTCCCGCCCCATCTCCTTGATGTGGTTGGAGTAGTTATGACCGACACAGATCACCTTCGACGGACCCGGCACGACCGGCGCGAAGTCCGCTCCCTCGGCGTCGTACACGGTGCCGGAGGCGGCGGCTGCCTTCGCCCGCCAGTCCGGCTCGGCCAGCAGCGCGCCCAGATCGGTGAACCCCAGGTCGACCAGCTTGTTGCCGTCGAGGCGGACGGCGCGGGTACCGCCGGAAGTGCGGATCGTGGAGAGCTTCATCAGATGTCCTTGGCGGTCACAGGTCGCGGGCGGTTCGGTCGAGCTTGAGCGCCTCGAAGACGGGCGCGTCGGAGAAGCGGAACAGGTCGAGGGCCCCGGAATCGGAGTCGGACGCGCCGGCCTCCGACGCCACGGAGAACGGCTCCCACGACGGGACGACGAACAGGTCCCCGCGCGTCACGGACCACGTCCGGTCGCCGACCGTGACCGTGCCGGAGCCGTCGAAGACCTGGTAGACACTGGAGCCGGTCTCGCGGACCGGGGCCGTCTCCGCGCCCCGCGCCACCCGGTGGAACTCGGCGCGCAGGGTCGGCAGGACGTCGGTGCCGTCGACGGGGTTGCTGAAGCGCACGGCGGCGTGGCCAGGCTCCACCGTCCCCGCGTGCCCCTCCTTCTCCAGCGCGAGCTGGTCGGCGAGCGCGCGGTCGGTGAACTCCCACTTGTAGGAGAGCAGCGGCGAGCCGGGCGTGGTGTGGGCGACGCCGACGGGCCGCAGCCCGGGGTGGCCCCACAGGCGCTCGGCGCGGGAGCGGTCGGGCGTGGTGCGCTCCGCGTCGGAGATCTCGTCCCGGCCGAACTCGAAGAACTGCGCGTCGGCGGCGTACTGGAACGGGATGTCGAGCCCGTCGATCCAGGCCATCGGCCGGTCGGTCGCGTTGTGGTGGGCGTGCCAGTTCCAGCCGGCCTGCGGGAGGAAGTCGCCGCGGTTCATCGGCACCGGGTCGCCGCCGACGACCGTCCACACGCCGGAGCCCTCGACGACGAAGCGGAACGCGTGCTGGGTGTGCCGGTGCTCGGGCGCGTCCTCGCCCGGCATCAGGTACTGGATCGCCGCCCAGAGGGTCGGCGCGGCGAACGGGCGGCCGCCGAGCCCCGGGTTGGCGAGCGCGATCGCGCGGCGCTCCCCGCCCCGCCCCACCGGGACGATCCGGCCGGCCTGCTCGGCGAGCCGGACCAGCCGCTCCCACTTCCACACGTGCGGGACGGCCCGCGAGCGCGGATGCGCCGGCATCAGGTCGCCGATCTCGGTCCACAGCGGCACGAGCAGCTCGGCCTCGAAGCCGCGGTAGAGGTCTTCGAGCTCCGGGGTGGCGTCCGGCTGCCCGGGCGCGTCCACCGCACGCAACCGGACGGGCGAGTCCGCCGGGGTGGCGGCGACGGATTCGGCAGGAGTGCTGGTCATACCGGCAATCGTGCGGCCCGCCCGCTGTAAGGAAAAGGAAATTCTGGCTGACAGAACTCCGAACGGGCGAGATCGTCCGCGACCCGTCGGGGCGCCGCTCCACGTGTCAGATCCGCGTACGCGCTGTACGGATGTGTCCGGCGAACAACCTGACAACAACGATCTTCTTGAGAACGCCCCGGGCGATCCGTGACGTTGGTTCCGCTCCCAGCGTCCCCAACCAGGAGACTAAATGAAGTTGTCTTCGTACACCGCCGCCTTTCTGGCGGCCGCGCTGCTCACCTCCATGACCGTGTCGGAGACGTCGGCGGCGGAGCCAGCCGGCGCCGCGGCCGAACTGCCGAGCGTGAACATGGAGGCCACGGTCAAGGCGGCGCAGATCGACCCGCGGCGGGCCGACGACACGCTGACGCCGGGCGCCAAGGCGAGCGTCCTCCTCGTCGAGCGGGCCCTGCGGGACCGGAACCTGCTCGACGCGCAGTGGGTGGACGGCTACTTCGGCACCACGACCGTCGCCGCCTACGCCAAGTACCAGAAGTCGCTCGGCTACACCGGTCTCGACGCCAACGGGCTGCCCGGCAAGACGTCCCTCGCCAAGCTCGGCACCGGCCGCTTCACGGTCACCCGGACCCTCGCGCCCGGCGCCCGGGTGTCGTTCGGCGGCGCCGTCGTCAACGCCCGGACGCGGGACATGCTGGCCGAGGCGGAGCGGCTGCTCGGCCGCAGGCTCGTCCTGGACCAGGGCTCCTACAACCCCGGCGGCGACCCCACCTCCGCCGGCACCCACGACGGCGGCGGCGTCGTGGACGTCTCGGTGCAGGGCATGAGCGCCGCCACCCGCACCTCGGTCGCCCGCGCGCTGCGCCGCGTCGGGTTCGCGGCCTGGGTGCGCAGCCCGCAGCAGGGCGACTGGCCGTGGCACATCCACGCCGCCGCCATCAGCGACACCGACCTGTCCGCCCAGGCCCAGCACCAGACCGGTGACTACTACCTCGGCCTCAACGGGCTCGCGAACCGCGGCCCGGACGACGGGCCGCAGGTGACCATCCGTACCTGGGAGGAGTACCGGCGCAGCTGACCTTCTTCAATCCCGGCAACGCGAACGGCAATCCCGGCAACGCGAACAGCAGGCGAAACGAAAGGGAAAGGTTATGAACACGCTGAACAAGATCCTCACGCTGACGACCGCCGCCGTGGCGGTCGGCGGCACGGCGGCCGCGCTCGCGGCGCCCGCCTCGGCCGCGGCGCGCAACGGCGTCTGCGAAAGCGGCGAGTTCTGCTACTACTACAACAGCAACAACGCCGGATCGGTCTCGGACTTCACCGGATCGGTCGCCGACTACGGCACCACCCAGCCGTCCTGCTACGACTTCAAGGGAGCGGGCAACGGCAAGGGGCTCTGCATCAAGAACGAGGCCGCCTCGGTCTGGAACCGCAGCACCAAGACCGTCCGCGTCTACTACAACAGCAACTACGGCGGCACCTACCAGGACTTCAAGGCCGGTGCCAAGGGCAACCTCAACTCCAGCCTGAAGAACCAGAACGCCTCGCACCAGTTCTCGCCGTCGTCGCGCACGAACATGTCGTACGCGCTCTACAACGCCAGCGGCGGCCGCATCACCTGCGGCTTCGACGGCTACACCACCACGCCCGGACGGCACGAGGGCATCGACATCGCCCGCAGCGTCGGCTCCGACGTCCGCGCCCTGGTCGCCGGTAAGATCATCTACATCGCGCGCGGCGCCAATGGCAGCGGCGGGCTGTCCACGATCTCCATCTACAACGCGTCGCTGAACAAGACGGTGATCTACCTGCACTCCGCGCCGCGGTCGTCGCTGGCCGTGGGCCAGTCGATCAGCAAGGGCCAGGTCATCGCCGACGAGGCGTGGCGCGGGGTGTCGTCCAGCTCGGGCGCCCACACCCACGTCGAGATGCGGCCCGGCCGCCAGACGCACGCCGCCAAGAGCGTCAACGACTCCCACCTCGACAACCCGAACCCGACCTCCTTCTGGCAGTCCCAGGGCTACAACATCCGCTAGCCGGACCGCGGCCCGCACCGGCCGCACCTCTCACCAGCACCTTCACCAGAAGGGGAAGCGAACGTGTTAAGACGAACGGCGCGGCTGATCCCGCGGGTCGTCGCGGCGGCCGCCGCGATGGCGGTCGGCGGGGCGGTGCTGCTCCCGGCGTCGCCCGCCTCGGCGGCGAGCCGCAACGGCGTGTGCGAGAGCGGCGAGTTCTGCTACTACTACAACAGCGACAACGCGGGGTCGGTCTCGGACTTCACCGGGTCGATCGCCGACTACGGCACCAGCCAGCCGTCCTGCTACGACTTCAAGGGGACGGGCAACGGCAAGGGCCAGTGCATCAAGAACCAGGCCGCCTCGGTCTGGAACCGCAGCACCAAGACCGTCCGCGTCTACTACAACAGCAACTACGGCGGCACCTACCAGGACTTCAAGGCCGGCGCCAAGGGCAACCTCAACTCCAGCCTGAAGAACCAGAACGCGTCGCACAAGTTCCTGAGCTCCACACCGCCGCCGACCGGGTGCAAGACCGACGGCACGGACAGCAAGCTGCCCACGACGATCCTGGTGTACCGGGTCTCGCTCAACCGGGTGGACCGGGTCTCGTTCAAGACCTACGTCAAGAACGTCCTGCCCAACGAGTGGGTGCTGAGCTGGCCGCAGGAGTCCCTGAAGGCGGGGGCGATGGCCGTCAAGAGCTACGGCTGGTACTGGGCGCTGCACTCGACCCGCAAGACGTCGGGCGGCCAGTGCTTCGACGTCTACGACACCACGTCGAGCCAGGTGTACAAGCCGGGGTCCGCGACGGCGGCGACGAGCGCCGCGGTGGACGCGACGTGGGGCACCAAGATGACCCGTAGCGGGAAGATCCTCCAGGCCCACTACTGCTCCACGACGACGGCGTGCGGCGGCTGGGTCACCGGGGACTGGATGTCGCAGTACGGCTCGCGCGACAAGGCCAACGCGGGCTGGGGCTACGCCCGGATCCTGAAGGCCTACTACAGCGGGATCGCCCTCTCCTGAATCCCGTGAACGGTCCCGAACCGGTTCCCCGCCGCGCCCGCCGCGGCGGGGAACTACCGTCCCTCGACGATGATCTGGAAGTTGACCGGCCGGCTGCCGGGGAAGGCGACCTTCCCCGAGGCGTCCACCATCTTGAACCGCACGTAGCACAGGCCCGGCTTGCGCGGTGTGGTGATGTCGGCCCGGATGTCGACCATCGCGCCGGGCCGGGTGTCCTTGATGGGCACGTCGGAGATGGTCTGGCACTGGTCGGCCTGCTGCGGGAGGTCGAGGCGCCGCAGCGAGTACCCCTCCCACGCCACCTTCCCGGCGTTCTTGAACCGCCACACCTTCGCGACGGTCCGGCCGGTGCCGACGCGTGTGCAGTCGGGCAGCGTGATGTCGGCGATGAACACGGCCAGGTCGCCCTTGTGGACGGGCGGGGCCGCCGGCGGGTTGGTCGGGTGCACCGGGCAGTCGGCCGGGGACAGCGCCGCCTTCGACGCGCCGACGGCGGGCTTCAGCCCGTCCCCGCCCGGCCGGGAGCCGCCGCCCGGGTCGACGGCGACCACGACGACGACCACGGTCCCGAGGCCGACCACCACCGCCGCCAGCGTGATCGCCACCGGGCGGGTCAGCCGGAACCGGCCCCGGTGCGCGGGGGCGGGCGGCGGGACGTCGTGCGCGCTCTCGTCGGACGGCGGCGGCTCGGGCGGCGCGCCCGGACCGGGCGGGCCGAGCGGCGGGTCGACGGCGATGTGGACGGCATGCCGTTCCGGGGCGCTCGCGGGGGCCGCGGTTCCCCCGTTCGGGCGCCCCGCCGCGGTGCCCGCGACGGCCTCGGGCCGCCCGGTCCGCGCCGAGCCGACGATCCGGTTCGCCCCTTCCCAGCGTTCGCGGTACTCGGCCGGGTCCGCACCGCACGCCTTGACGAACTCGACGGTGGTGCCCCAGCTGGGGAGCCTGTTGCCCTTCGCGGCCTCGTACAGGGTGGTGTGCGAGATCGCCCCGGACCGGGCTGACATTTCGCGGAACGGCGGATTGCCGACCGATTTCCGCAGTTCCCGCAGGGCCGCCGCAAATTCCTCGACCGCCGCCGCCTGTGCACGCATGTCGTCCACGCGGTGAAGCTAACAGCGTAGGCCGGTCGGCTCAACGTTCCAGTGCGCGGCCTCGGGTCAGCCTCGGGTCAGCCTCAGGTCACATCTCGGATCACGTCTCGGCGTCGAGACCGGCGGCGGCGGCGAACGCCTCCAGCTGCTCCAGGTAGTGGGCGAGGGACTCGTGCCGGACCGTCAGGTTGATGTGGGTCGCGCCCGCCTTCTCCGCCGTCGCGATGATCTCGCCGACCCGGCCGGGCTCGTTGACCGGGTCGAGGCGCTCGCCGGGAGTGAGGAGGACGTCGAAGCCGTCCGGCAGGTCGTGCCGGTCGAGCATCTGCCGCATCAGCTCCGGGGTGGGGCCGCGGAACGACTGCGGCGCCGGCGCCCAGCCGTCCCCGAGCGTGACCGCGCGGCGCAGGGCGCGCTCGCTGTGCCCGCCGATCCACATCGGCACCCGCTCCTGGACGGCGTGCGGGTCGACCACCATGTCCTGGAACGCGTAGTACGGCCCCTCGTACGACACCACCCGGCCGGACAGCGCCGCGCGCAGCGCCCGGAGGGCGTCGTCGGCGCGCGGCCCCCGGTCCTCGAACGGGACGCCGAGCAGGTCGAACTCCTCCTTCAGGTTCCCGACCCCGAACCCGAGGACCAGCCGCCCGCCGCTCAGGTGGTCGAGCGTCCCGTACCGCTTGGCGATCTCCAGCGGGTGGTAGAAGGGCAGCACCAGCACGTACGGCAGGAACCGGAGCCGGCGCGTCCGGCCCGCCAGGAACGCGAACGTGGCCAGCGGGTCGTAGAAGCGCTCCCCGCGGTGCAGGCCGGGCGGCACGGCGACGTGGTCCCCGCAGGTCATGAACGCGTAGCCGAGCCGGTCGGCGGCCTCCGCCACCCGGACGAGCTCGGCGGTGCCCGCCGCGGCCTCCCAGGCCGGGCGGTTGCCCGCCAGCGCCACGATCGGCGAGCTGATCCCTACCTTCACGCGCCTGCCTCCGTTCCCCGCAGCCTCCGCCGCAACCGGATCAAGGGGTCGTCCCCGTCCCTGCTGCCGGACGGCCCCGCGCCCTCCTTGGGCATCAGCCGGCCGGCGTCCGACCTGGTCCACTCCCGGACGGCCCACCGCTCGGCGATCGCCCACCGCCCGTCCCGCCAGGCCATGTGGTCGACGAATCGGACGCCGCTGGTGAAGTTCGCCCGCGGATCGTCGGCGGGCTCGCCCCAGTGGACGGACGTCCCGTACGTCTCGCTGATGGCGGTGTCGCCGAGCAGCTCGACCAGGTGGTTGGCGACGATGTGCATCGTGCCGCCGCGCCGGGCGCGCAGCTTGGGCTCGACCCAGGCGAGGTACTCGTCCAGCGTCCCGTCGAAGCCGGTGTGGTGGTCGAGGGCGTCCGGGTGGTACGCCGACCGGACGAGCGCGAAGTCCAGCCGGTCGATGCCGCGGCAGTACCGCAGGACGACGTCGTGGATCTCCTGCCGGTCGGACCATTCGCTGCGCTGGGCGTCCATATCCCGCGAGTGTGCGGCAACCGGGCCGGGACGCTCTGCCCGCGTCCCGCTGGGCAGGACCCCGGGGCCGGAGGTCAGAGCAGGCCGCGCCGGGCGGCGTGCACCCCCGCCTGGAACCTGGTGCGGGCGTTGAGCGTGCGCATCAGGCGGGCGACGTGGCGGCTGACCGTGCGCGCGCCCATCCCGGTGTGGCGGGCGACGGCCTCGTCCTTGAGGCCGGCGGCGAGCAGGGTCAGCATGTGCCGGTCGGCCTCCGAAAGCCGGGGCCAGACGTCGGGCGGGGCGGCCCCGTCCTCGTCGAAATGCAGCGGGGCGGCCTGCTCCCAGCAGGCATTGAACACGCCGATGAGAATATCGAGGAGGGTGGACGGGCGAATCAGCGCGGTGGTGCCGGGTTCGCCGTCCCGCAGCGGCATCAGCGCCATTTCGTCGTCCACGATGACGAGTTTGGCGGGCGCATTGCCCAGCAGCCGGGCGCGTTCCCCGAGAACGGAGTCCTGCCGGGCTATTTCGAGCCGCTCGGGGATCGCGAGGGCGTCCGGGGTGTAAATGGCGCGGTATTCCACGCCGTTCGCGAGTTGCTCCCGCTCGATCTCGTTCGGCTGGGCGGGATCGACGGCATAGGGCGGTTTGTCAATGGCCTTCACCTGCCGGACCGCGGCGCGCTGCGCCCGCTCGTAGCGCTGGACCACCGCGTCCACCCCGTCGATGATCTCTACCAGTTTCCGGGGGTTGGCGCGCTGCTCGGCGGTGAGCAGGTCGCCGCTGAGCCGCTTGGCCGCGATGCGCGCCCGGATGAACTCCGCCTCGCGGCGGCGGATCAGCGTCTCGACGACCGCGTCCGGCGGGTGCGGGAAGTACACGGGGTCCGGGGCGGGGTCGACGCCGACCATGCCGAGGGCCTGCAGCTCCGCGAGGAGCCCGGCCAGCCGGGGCGGTGGCTCCGCCGACAGCGCCGCCAGCTCGCCGAGCGTGCTGCCCGGATGGTGCAGCAGCGCCGTGTAAAGCGCCTGCTGCCGGACGCTGACACCGAGCGTCGCGAATGGATTCTCCCCGGTCTCGGTCGGCGGGAACATGGACCGGATTATCTAGCAGGAACGCAAACTGGCCAACCCTTCTGCGGCTTATCCCCGGCCGGCTTCGCCGCGCCCGGAGCGTACTCACGAGTACGCGCGCGTGCGCGCGGCCGGAGCCGCCCCTGAAAACCGCAGATCCTGCTCGCGATCCCGGCACCGGCCGCATATCTTCCCTACCCGCGCCCCGGTCGCGCCTCGACCGGAGTCTTCCGACCTTGCCCCGGCCCGGCGGGCCCCGGCAAGTGGCATCGGTGGCGGAAAAAGACACCGGCGGCAACTCGCCAGAACGCGGCCGGGGAGTGCTTTCTCCGGCTCGTCGCAATCATCTACTTTTGCCGCACCCCCCACCCCCAAGGAGAGACCATGTCTCACAGACGCGGCCGACGCGTCGCCGTGCTGTCCGCCGGCGTCCTCGGCCTCGCCGGCCTCCAGGGCGTCGCGGCGGCCCAGCCGGAACCCGCCGCCCCGCCGACGCCCGCCCCCTACTCCGCGGCGACCGCCGCGGACGTGGCGCCGTCCATGCTCGCGGCGATGCAGCGCGACCTCGGCCTCACCGCGGCCCAGGCGAAGCAGGCCCTCGTCAACCAGTTCGAGACGGGCGTCACCGCCGGGAAGCTGCGGCTGAAGCTCGGCGGCAGCTTCGCCGGCAGCTGGGTCACCGGCAAGACCGCAGGGACGCTGCACGTCGCCACCACCGACGCGGCCGAGGCGCGGGAGATCACCGCGCGCGGCGCCCGCGCCCAGGTCGTCGAGCACAGCCTGGCGGAGCTCACCGCCGTGAAGACCAGGCTCGACCGCGCCGCCGCGCACACGTCCACGACCCGCTCCCCCGTCTGGTACGTGGACGTCCAGGGCAACCGGGTCGTGGTGCTGACCTCCGCTCCCGCCGAGGCGCGCGCGTTCGTGAAGGCGGCCGGGGTGCCGGCCGGCTCGGTCACCGTGAAGCGGTCGGACATCAAGCCCCGCACGTACTACAACCTGCGCGGAGGCGACGCCTACTACATGAACGGCTCGGGACGCTGCTCCATCGGCTTCTCGGTCACCCGCGGCGGCCAGCCCGGCTTCATCACCGCGGGACACTGCGGCCAGCCGGGAACGACCACGACCGGGTACAACCAGGTCCAGCAGGGCAGCTTCCAGGGCTCGTCGTTCCCCGGCAACGACTACGCCTGGGTGGCGACGAACAGCAACTGGACCCCGACCGCGAAGGTGAACGGCTACGGGTCCGTCCAGGACCGCGACGTGACCGGCTCGACCGTCGCGCAGGCGGGTTCGCCGGTGTGCCGCTCCGGTTCCACGACCGGCTGGCACTGCGGCACCGTCCAGGTGCTCAACACCAGCGTCACCTACCCGCAGGGCACCGTCTCCGGGGTGACCCAGACGAACGTGTGCGCCGAGCCCGGCGACTCTGGCGGCTCGTTCATCGCCGGCACGCAGGCGCAGGGCACGACGTCCGGCGGCTCCGGCAACTGCTCCAGCGGAGGGACGACGTTCTTCCAGCCCGTGAACGAGGGGCTCTCGGTGTACGGCCTGACCCTGTACACCGGCGGCTCCAACCCGCCCGACGACCCGCCGGACGACCCGCCGAGCGGCACCTGGGCCGTCGGCACCGTCTACCAGGCCGGGGACGTCGTCACCTACAACGGCGCCAGCTACCGCTGCATCCAGGCCCACCAGGCCCAGCCCGGCTGGACTCCGCCGAACGTGCCGGCTCTGTGGCAGGCCGTCTGACCGTCAGCGCCACCCGGCACCCGTGAATGCGGGCGGGCACTCGTCCCCCCTGCCGACCGGCAGGGGGGACGAGTGGCTTTCGGCCATGACGCGCGGGGGGCGCCGGTCGCGAGGGTGGGGACCATGCGATCACGTCCAAGCCTCCGCGCGCTCACCGCTGCGGCGGTCCTGCCGCTCGCCCTGCCCCTCGCCGCCTGCGGCGCGTCCGCCGCCGCCGTCCGCACCGCCGCCGCCGCGCCGGC
This sequence comes from Actinomadura sp. NPDC049382, assembly GCF_040677125.1. Classification (NCBI taxonomy): domain Bacteria; kingdom Bacillati; phylum Actinomycetota; class Actinomycetes; order Streptosporangiales; family Thermomonosporaceae; genus Actinomadura; species Actinomadura sp. NPDC049382. The sequence continues at coordinate 17,092 of NZ_JBFARO010000004.1, read as the reverse complement.
GACGTTCACCCTGCCGCGCCCGACCGGCCCGCACCAGGCCATCGGCACCACGGAACTGCACCTGGTGGACGAGGGCCGTCCCGACCCCTGGGTCCCCGGCCGGACCCGCGAGCTGATGGTCAGCGTCTGGTACCCGGCCGAAAAGCCGTCCGGGCGGACCGCGCCGTACCTGCGTCCCGGAGTCGCCGACGTGCTCTCCAAGGTCGACGCGCTGGGCGTGTTCAAGGCGGGGACCGTCGACTGGGCGGGCGCGCGCACGCACGCCGCCGAGTCCGCCCCGGCCGACGCGCGGCGCGGCGCGCGGCCCGTCGTCCTCTACTCCCCCGGCTTCGGCGTGCCGCGCGTGCTCGGCACGGGCGTCGCCGAGGAGCTGGTCAGCCGCGGCTACGTGGTCGTCACCATGGACCACACCTACGAGACGGCCCCGGTCGAGTTCCCCGGCGGGCGCGTGGAGAGCCAGCGCCTCCCCGAGCGGCCGGACGGGGTGCTGCGGACCGCGCTCGCCACCCGGGTGCAGGACACCCGGTTCGTCCTCGACCGGCTCGCCGACCTGCGGAACGGCCGCAACCCCGACGCCGAGGGGCGGCGCCTCCCGCACGGCCTCGGCCGGACCCTCGATCTGTCGAAGGTGGGCATGTTCGGGCATTCCGCGGGAGGCATCCAGGCCGCCGAGGCGATGCGCACCGACCGGCGCCTGGACGCCGGCATCAACATGGACGGCACCATGCAGTACGGAAAGGACGATTTCGTCGAGGTCGCCCGCACCGGCCTGGACCGTCCGTTCATGCTGATGGGCGCGGCGACCGGCGGGGACCCGCAGACGCACCGGACCACCCCGTCCTGGGGCGCGTTCTGGGAGAACTCCACCGGCTGGAAGCGCGACCTCAACGTGCCCACCGCCAGCCACTACTCCTACACCGACGTCCAGTCCTTCATGCCCGAGCTGGACGAGACGCTCGACATCTCCGAGCAGGACCGCGCCGCCGCCATCGGGACCGTCGACCCGGCGCGCATGACCGCGTCGAAGCGGGCCTACATCACGGCGTTCTTCGACCGGGCGCTGTCCGGCAGGCACCGCCCGATCCTCGACCGCCCCTCCCCCCGGCACCCCGACGTCCGGTTCATCGACTGACTCGCCGAAGGTCCCGGAAAAAAAACTTTGGGGCGTGTGTTGATCCGCGCTGCCTCCACTCGACCTAGGAGTGAAAGGGTCCCCCGAAGGGGCCTGGACGAGCCAGAGAGAGGCAGAACGATGAAGTACATGCTGATCATGCGCGCCACCGACGAGGGCTTCGCGCAGATGGGCGACGTCGACTTCACGGAGATGATCGCGACCGTCGGCCGCTACAACCAGGAGATGATCGAGGCCGGGGTGCTGGTCGCGGCCGAGGGCCTCGACGACGCCGCCGAGGGCGTGGTGGTCGACTACTCGGCCGAGCCGCCCGTCGTCACCGACGGCCCGTACGGCGAGACCAAGGAGCTGTTCGGCGGCTTCTACATCCTCAACGTCGCCTCCAAGGAGGAGGCCGTCGAGTGGGCGAAGCGGTCCCCGCTGGCCGGCCCCGGGTTCAAGACCGAGATCCGCCGGGTCACCACGATCGACGAGTTCCCGCAGGACAACGAGTGGATCAAGAAGGAGCGGGCCTGGCGCGAGTCCACCGGCCAGCTCTGACCGGGACCACGACGATGACCGAGCCGACCGGCCGGGAGGCCGTCGCCGCCGTGTGGCGGACCGAGTCCGCGCGGATCGTCGGCGCGCTGGCGCGCTACACCGGCGACTTCGCCCTCGCCGAGGACCTCGCCCAGGAGGCCCTCGCCGAGGCGCTCGTGACCTGGCCCCGCGACGGCGTGCCCCGGCAGCCCGCGGGCTGGCTGCTCACCGTGGCCAGGCGCCGCGCGATCGACGCGTTCCGCCGGCGGTCCGCCCTCGACGAGCGGTACGCCGTCCTCGCCCGCGACCTGGGCGAGGGCGGCGCCGCCACCGGGGGCGCGCCCGCCGACCCGGACGCCGGGGACGTCCTGTGGGACCCGGACCGGATCGACGACGACGTCCTCGCGCTGATGTTCGTCTCCTGCCACCCGGTGCTGTCCCGGGAGGCGCGGGTGGCGCTCACGCTGCGCGTCATCGGCGGTCTGACCAGCGACGAGATCGCCACGGCGTTCCTCGTCCCGACCGCCACCGTGCAGGCCAGGATCACCCGGGCGAAGAAGACGCTCGGGGCGGCCCGGGTGCCGTTCGAGGTGCCGCCCGCCCGGCAGCGCCGGGAGCGGCTCGGATCGGTGCTGAACGTGGTCTACCTGATCTTCACGGAGGGGTCCACGGCCAGCTCCGGCGACGCCGTGGTCCGCACCGACCTCGCGGGCGAGGCGCGCCGCCTCGCCCGCGTGCTGGGCCGGCTGATGCCGGACGAGCCGGAGGTCCACGGGCTGCTGGCGCTGCTGGAGCTGACGGCCGCGCGCTTCCCCGCCCGCACCGGCCCGGACGGCGAGGCGATCCTCCTCGAAGACCAGGACCGCACGCTCTGGGACCGCGGCGCCATCGCCCGGGGCCGGTCCGCCCTGGCCCGCGCCGGGCGGATCGGCCGCGGCCTCGGCGCCTACGGCCTGCAGGCGGCGATCGCCGAATGCCACGCCGCCGCCCCGTCGGTCGCGGCGACGGACTGGGAGCGGATCGTCCTGCTGTACGAGGCGCTCGGGCGGCTCGCCCCGTCCCCGGTGGTCGAGCTCAACCGGGCCGTGGCGGTGTCCATGGCCCAGGGGCCGGGGGCCGCGCTGCCGATCGTGGACGGCCTGCTGGCCGCCGGGAAGCTCACCGACTCGCACCTGCTGCCGACCGTCCGCGGCGAGCTGCTCATCCGGCTGGGCCGCACCGGCGAGGCCCGCACCGAGCTGGAACGGGCGATCGCGCTGTGCGCCAGTGAACGGCAGCGGGCCCACCTGGAGCGCAAGCTCACCGGCCTCGGCTGACCGCCGCGCCGGCCTGGTGCGGGGACGGCCCGGGATTGTAGGCGGTGACCAGCCAGGTCGGGCCGGCGTCCGGGGTGGCGTGACCGGTCAGAGGTCGTCGAAGCTGGTCTCTTGCATCGTCCCGTCCGGGCCCAGCGTGAAGATCCTGGGCTCGCCCATGTTCGCGATCGCCTCGGCGTAGGCGGCCTCCCGCTCGGCCTGCTCGCGGCCGGTCGGGTCGGTCACCCGGAACCCGTGCACGTGGACGTCCTCCGGCTCCAGATCGGTGCCCTCCACCCGGCCTTCGATGACGAAGCCGAACAGGGCGCGCAGGGCGTCCTCGCCCATCTCCAGGGGGTGGAACGGCAGCGGGTACGGCTCGCCGTCCGACATGACCGGGTCGGGGTCGACGGGGTGCTCCCCCGCCCAGTACGGACGCTCGAAGTCCAGCGGTTCGCCGATGTTCTCCAGGACGCCGCTGTCCGGGGAGAGGCTGAGCGAGCGCACCAGCTTCCCGTCCTCCCAGATCGCGAACGCCAGCCAGTCGACGACCGAGTGCATCGCGTGCAGGACGATCCGGCGCCCCGCGCCGAGCTCGAGCAGGTGCTCGGGCAGCGCGGACGGGTGGTCGCCGGCGATCCTGCGGTCGATGACCACGTCGGCTCCAGGGAACGCGGCGGCGTAGGTCACGTCGTCGGGCGGGTAGGTGTGGTCGAGGGTGCCGTCGTCGTACGCCTCGACCGCGTACCCGGGGTGGACGCGCCGGACCAGGTCCTCGGCGGCGGCCCGGTCCGAGCGCCGCGCCCGCGCGAGCACCGGCCGTATGTCGCCGTCCGCGAACCCCAGCAGCGCCGTCTTCGCTCCCATGCCACTCCTCACCCGCCTGCGGAGCGGAGGCGCCCGCCCCCGCACGTGCCGGGGACTCTAGAAGAGGGCGCCGACAGTTCCCCGCCGCGGCATCTCCGCACGACACGGCATCTCCACACGATCGGCACAGGTCCGCCGCCACGGCGGCGGCGGGGCGGCGTCCAATGAGGCATGCGCGTGAAGATGATCCTGCCGGCCCTGACCGAGGCGACCTCGCCGTTCTTCCGCCCGATCAAGTACTCGCTGTTCCCGCCGCTCGGCCTCGCCACGCTCGCCGGCTACCTCGGCCCGGACGACGAGGTGACGGTGACCGACGAGCACGTGCAGAAGGTCGACCTGTCGGACGAGCCCGAGCTCGTGGTGATCCAGGTCTACATCACCTCGGCGCGGCGGGCCTACGAGCTTGCCGACCACTACCGCGCCCGGGGCGCGCACGTCTGCCTCGGCGGGCTGCACGTCACCTCGCTGCCGGACGAGGCCGCCCGGCACGCGGACACGGTCTTCCTCGGCCCCGGCGAGGACACCTGGCCGCGGTTCCTCGCCGACTTCCGCGCCGGGCGCCCGGCGCCCCGGTACGCCTCGTCCGAGCGGACGCTCGCGGGGCTGCCGCCGGTCCGCCGCGACCTGATCGCCCGCGAGCGGTACCTGGTGCCGAACTCGATCGTGGTGTCGCGCGGCTGCCCGCACGTGTGCGACTTCTGCTACAAGGAGGCGTTCTTCGAGGGCGGCAAGTCGTTCTACACGCAGACCGTGGACGCGGCGCTGGCGGAGATCGACCGGCTGCCGGGCCGGCACCTGTACTTCCTGGACGACCACCTGTTCGGCAACGCCCGGTTCGCGACCGCGCTGTTCGACGGGATGCGCGGGATGGGGCGGCTCTGGCAGGCGGCCGGGACGGTGCAGGCGGTGCTGCGCCCGGGGCTGCTGGAGAAGGCCGCCGAGTCCGGGCTGCGCAGCCTGTTCGTCGGCTTCGAGACCGTCAACGCCGGGAACCTGACCGAGCAGCGCAAATGGCAGAACATCGACCGCGACTACGGCGCGGTCGTCCGCCGGCTGCACGACTGCGGCGTGATGGTGAACGGCAGTTTCGTGTTCGGGATGGACGAGGACGACCCCGCCGTCTTCGACCGCACCGTGGAATGGGCGGTCGGGCAGGGAATCGAGACGGCGACCTTCCACATTCTGACCCCTTATCCGGGGACGCGCCTTTACGACCGCATGGCGGCCGCGGGCCGGCTCCTCCATTCCGACTGGGACAGGTACGACACCCGGACGGTCGTCTTCGAACCCGCCAAGATGACCGCGCGGGAACTCGAGGACGGCTACTGGCGCGCCTACCGCGACTTCTACCGCTGGGGCTCGATCATGCGCGGCGCCGCGACGAAACCGACGCTGCGCGGCAAGGCCCGGCACGCCGCCTACGCGGCCGGCTGGAAGAAGTTCGAGCCCGTCTGGGACCTCGTCATCCGGGCGAAGCGGGCGGGCCGCGCGCTGCCGCTGCTGGAGGCGACGCTGTCCGGGTTCGGCACGCGCCCCTCCCGCCGGACGGCGGCCTAGGGGTCGTCGAGCCGCCGCGGCGGCGGGTCGAGCATCGGGACGAGGAACCGCCGGGCCAGGGCGGCGAGCTGCTCGTCGTCGTCGAGGTCGACCAGGCGGCTCGGGATGGCCAGGAAGGACGCGGAGATCCGGACCATCATCTCGGCGACGTGGTCGATGTCCAGGCCGTCGGCCACGGTGCCGGCGCGCTGCTCGCGGCGGAGCTGGCCCGCGACGAACTCCCGCACGGTGGCGACCGTCCGCCCGCCGTCGCTGATCATGGACGGGACGACGAGGTCCGGCTCGGTGGCGATCAGCCCGCCGATCAGCGGGTTGCGCCGGATGGCGCGCAGCGAGCTGACGAACCCGAGCACGACCCGGTCGGCCGCGGTCTCGGCCTGCTGGATGTCGATGAGGAACTGGTCGAAGTAGCGGCGGAACTCGCGCCGCACGACGTGCTCGACGAGCGCGTCCTTCGTCACGAACCGCCGGTAGACGGTGATGCGGGAAACGCCCGCCCGCCGGGCGACGTCCTCCATCGTGGACCGCTGGATGCCCATCCTCGAGAACTGCTCGTAGGCGGCGTCGAGAACCCGGGCGCGGGTCGCGTCCATCTCGTCGACCTGCTCCACGGCATCGGTGTACGCGCGTTCGATCAGCGATTCATGTTCGCCCGAGGACGCCATGAGAGAGGACAACACAGAATCCACGATCTCCTCCAGAGACGATCCGATTCTGCCGCAATCCCCGCCTTCCGTCACGGTGGGTCTTGTGGCGGCCGACACAGGTGTGTTCTCATTGGCGCTGTCGCGATGATACACGGAGACGGCTTGCGTTTCAGCGTATCCCCGCGGCGCTCTCACCCCGAGGAGGAGCGAAGGCATGGAGACTCCCACCAGACGCCATGTGCTGATGGCCGGCGGGACGCTGGGCGCGCTCGGCGCGCTGAGCGTCGCGTCGCCCGCGCAGGCGGCGCCACTGTGGACGTGGTCGCCGAAGGGATCGGTCGCGGGCGCCGGCAAGGGCGCCGACCCGCGGTGGGTATGGGACCCCGAGAGCGATGAGCTGGTCGCCTCCCTGCAGGAGGCGGGCGCGGTTCCCGAGGTCAACAAGCTGCTGAAGACCTGGACCAAGAACGGCCAGGACCTGCCGAAGGGCCTGCCGGCCGACCTGAAGGACTTCATCGAGCGCGCCCGGCGGCTCCCGTCGTGGACCGACCGGGGCAAGCTCGCGAAGGCGTTCGAGTTCAACGAGAAGCGCGGGCTGTACCTCGGCGTCACCTACGGCTTCGCCAGCGGGATGATGAGCACGGCGATCCCGCGGGAGGCGCGCGCGGTCTACTACTCCAAGGGCGGCGCGGACATGCGCGACCGCATCACCAAGACCGCCAAGCTCGGCTACGACGTCGGCACCGAGAGGGCCTTCGAGCCCGACGGCGAGATGATCGTGACCTGCGTGAAGACCCGGCTGGCCCACTCGGGCGTCCGGTACCTGCTCCCGAAGTCGGCGTACTGGAACAAGGCCGCCGACGAGGAGATCCCGATCAGCCAGGCGGACATGATGGTCACCTGGCACAGCCTGCCCACCACGGTCATGAAGCAGCTGGCCAAGTGGAAGGTGCCGATCCCCGCCGACGAGTCCGCGGCCTTCCTGCACTCCTGGCAGCTCACCGCGCACATGCTCGGCATCATGGACGAGTACATCCCCGAGTCGTGGGACGAGGCGAACTCCCAGGCCGCGCAGGTGCTCGACCCGATCCTCGCGCCCACACCCGAGGGCATCAAGCTCGCCGACATGCTGCTCAACCTGGCGTCGTTCATCGACCTCGGCATCCTGTCGAAGCCGATCCTCGGCGCCCTCACCCGCTACGTGCTCGGCGACGAGATCGCCGGCTGGCTGAAGATCCCGCGGGAACCGCTGTGGGACCCGATCTTCGAGAACCTCTGGCCGCCGTTCGTGGCCGTCCGCGAGGGCATCCTCGACATGACCGACGCGCCCAAGGAGCTGCGGCAGGTCTACTGGGCCTTCGACGAGATCATCCGCCAGGCGGTGCTGTTCGTGCTGTCCGGGGCCGACTACCCGATCAGCATCCAGATCCCGACGACCAACAACCCCAACTACTGACCGCCCGCGGCGCGTGCCCGCCCGGGCCCCGGAATCCGCCGGTTCCGGGGCTCGGGCGTGTCCGCGTCCGGCGTGTCCGCGTCCGGCCTCCTGCGTGCCCGCGTTCAGCCTCCGGCGTGTCCACTTTCAGGAAATCTTCAGAAATGTGTGACACTAACCGCGGTCGCAGCGCTCTCTGATCATGGCGCGACCCTCACCTCCCCGGCTCGGCCGTGAACGGAGAAGCATGCTCAAGCGGACGATCATCGGCGCGTCGGCGGCCGCCGTGGCGGTGGCCGGCACGGTGACCTGGACGGTCACCGCGAACTCGACCCCGGAGCCGACCGCGGCGACGGCGGCCGCGGCCAAGGGGCCGGGCGCCGGACGCGTCCACGCGCGCGGCCTCCAGGACATGGCCGGCGCCGCCACCGCCCGCGGCGGGAAGACGGCGGGGCTGCCCGCCGCGACGACGGAGCCGTTCAGCCTCGTCGGCGTCACCTGGGACAAGCCGCGCGAGGAGCTGCGCGGGACGGTCCGGGTCCGCACGCGCGACGCCGCCACCGGGAAGTGGTCGGGCTGGCAGGTGCTGGAGCCGGAGCTCGCCGACGCCCCCGACCGGGGGCAGGACGGGCGCGGCGGCACGAACGGGCTGTGGGTCGGGCCGTCCAACGGCGTCGAGGTGCGCGTGGCCGGGCAGGGCCGCACCCTCCCCGAGGGCCTGCGCGTCGACCTGGTCGACCCGGGCGCCCGGACGGCGCAGTCCCCGGGCGCGCCCACGCCGCGCGCCGCCGGGCCGGACGCGGGCACGGGCATGAAGCTGGTCGCGGCCACCACGCCCCTCAACGCGCCCGCCGCCGCACCCGTCACGGCGCCGAAGCCGGCGATCGTGGCGCGCGCCGGGTGGGGCGCGGACGAGTCCATCGTCCGGAACCCGCCGACCTACGACACGTCGGTCAAGGCGGTGTTCGTCCACCACACCGACACGGGCAACGACTACACGTGCGCCGAGTCGGCCTCGGTGATCAGGTCGGTGTTCCTGTACCACGTGAAGAGCCAGGGCTGGGACGACATCGGCTACAACTTCCTGGTCGACAAGTGCGGCACGATCTTCGAGGGACGGGCCGGGGGCGTCGAGCGTCCCGTGCACGGCGCCCACACCTACGGGTTCAACACAGACACCACCGGGATCGCCGTCCTCGGCACCCACACCGCGGCCAACGACCCGACCACGCCCGGCACCGCGCCGGCCGCGGCGGCCCTCGACGGCGTCGCCAAGACCGCCGCGTGGAAGCTCGGGCTGACCGGTGTCGACCCCACCGCGAAGACGATCCTGACCTCGGCCGCCCCGGACGGGTCGGGCGGCAAGTACCCGTTCGGGCAGAAGGTCGAGTTCAACACGATCTCCGGTCACCGCGACGGGTTCGCGACCGCGTGCCCCGGCGAGCAGCTCTACGCCAAGCTCCCCGCGATCCGGACGGCCGCGAAGCAGGTCACGGTCCCGGCCCTGACCGCCACCGTGTCCGGCGCCAAGGCCGCCGGGGGCCGCTACTACACCAAGAGCACGGCCACCCTGAACTGGACGCCGGCCGAAGGCGCCGCCTACACCGTCAGCGTGGACGGGGCGACGGTGGCGAAGCCCGCCGCCGGGGCGTCGTCGGCGACGGTCACGCTCGCGCCGGGCACGCACAGCGTCCAGCTGCACGCCGCCTTCGCCGACGGCACCGCCTCCGCCTCGCCCGTCTTCACGGTCGTCGCGGACACGACCCGGCCGGTCGTCTCGTCCATGGCGCTGGCGCTGCGCAAGTCGACGATCAACGGCACCGCGGTCCCCGTCACGCTGTCCTGGAAGGCCACCGACAACGCGCTGCTCAGCTCGCTGAAGGCCACGTCGCCGTCCGCGAAGACGTTCTCCACGACCACGACGAGCTGGGCCGCGACCTCGAAGGCGGGGGCGACGCAGTCGTGGTCGCTGACCGCCGGGGACGCCGCGGGCAACACCGGCACCGCCGCCCTCAGCCGCTACACCGGCTACTACAACGAGGGCGCCGCGCGCCGCACCGGCACCTGGAAGACCACGACCACCAAGTACTACCTGGGCGGGCGCGGCCTCTACAGCAGCTCCCGGGGCGCCAGCGCGAGCTGGACGTTCACCGGCCGCACCGCGGGCCTGATCTTCAAGCGGGCGTCCAACCTCGGCGCCGTGTACGTCTACGCGGACGGCGTCAAGGTCGCCACGGTGGACACCCGCTCGTCGTCCACCCTCTACCGGCAGCTCACGTGGACGCGCTCGTGGAGCACCAGCGGCAAGCACACCATCAAGATCGTCGTCGCGGGCACGTCCGGGCGCCCGACGGTCGGGATCGACGGCCTGGTCTACCTCCGCTGAGCGAGCCCGTTGCCGATGATCCAGCCCATGCCGAAGGCGGACAGCAGCCCGTTGCCGGACAGGTAGCCGTCGGAGTGCGGCCCGGCCAGTCCGCAGGCGGTTCCACCGCCCGCGTACAGGCCGGGCACCGGCGCGCCGGCGCCGTCGAGGACGCGCCCTGACGGGTCGATCACGAGCCCGCCCTGGGTGGCGAGCAGCCCGTGGGTGACCCAGGCGAGGTGGTAGGGCGCGGTGAGGCGGCGGCGTCCCGGCAGCGGGGCCAGGGCGCGCTCGGTCTCCTCGACCGTCCGGCCGAGCGACGCCGCCAGGTCCTCGATGACGGGACGGTCGTGGACGGCCCCCGCGGCGAGGCATTCGCGCATCATCTCCGACTCGCGGGTGGCGGCCATCGCGGTCGCGTCCCAGACCATCGCGGCGCGCTCGCCCGGCTGGCCCTGGAGGATCCCGGCCATGGACGAGTAGCCCTTGGACTCCTCGTCCACGAAGCGCTCGCCGTCGAGGTTGACCAGCACCGCGCCGTTGAACGGGAGCGCCGGGGACACCCGCGTGCCGTGGTCCACGACGACGAGCCCGGAGCGCAGCCCGGCGCCCATGTTCCGCACCCGCGCGCCGAGCCGCCGCGCCCAGCCGAGCGCGTCGCCGGTCGAGGTGGAGACGCCGCCGTAGAACGGCGTCCCCAGGTGGGGCATGTGCTCCTTGACCAGCGCCTGGTTCCCGGCGAACCCGTCTGTGGCCAGGACGACGGTTCCGGCCCGGACGCGTTGCAGTGACCCGTTCTGCGAGACGACGACGCCGGTGACCTGGCCGCCGTCCGACACGAGGTCGACGACGGGCGCCTCGTCCACGAACGCGACGTTGTCGTGGCCTTCGAGGAGGCCGCGCAGGTGGCGCATGAGCCGCCCGCCGCCCAGCCGCCCGGTGTCGGTGTGCAGCCGCCGGGCCGTCATGCCGGCGCGCGGCATGTCGAGGCCGAGTTCGACGGGGTGGCCGGTGTCCGCGATCCACTCCACGAACTCCGGCGCCGCCGCGCACAGCGCCTCCACGACCGGGCGCCATTCCTCGTCGCCGCTGGCGCGCAGGATGTCGTCGGCGTGCCGTTCCGGCGAGTCGTCCACGCCGGCGGCGGCCTGCCAGCGGGTGCCGCCCGCCGCGAGGGAGCCCGAGGAGATCGCGGCGTTGCACCCCTCGCGCGTCGACTTCTCGAACACGGCGACGACCAGGCCGGGGTCGCGCGCCGCGCGGAGCGCGGTCATCACGCCGCAGGCGCCGCCGCCCGCGATGGCGACGTCGACCTCGGCGTCCCAGCCGGTCACGCCAGGGTCCCGTTCGTGCCGTAGAAGTCGCGCGCGGCGTCGACCAGCGGCCGCGGCGGCCGGGCCCCGTAGAACCCGGTGCGCGCCGGGGCGAGCCCGGTCGCGCGGAACTGCGCGGCGCGCAGTTCCGCGACGCGCACGCACGTGCCGAGCGAGTCGAGCACCGGCACGTCGTCCACCCGCGAGAGGCCCTGGTCGGCGAGGAACACGTTGAGCGGCCCCTCGCCGGGGACGATGACGTTCGCGCCGTCCGCGATCGCCTCGCGGGCGGCCCGGGTGAACGCGTCCAGCAGCGGCGCCGGGTCGGCGTACGCGGCCATCACGTCGGTGAACTCCGCCCCGACCTGCACGATCGGGCCGACGAGCTGATCCAGCCGGTAGTTGCGCATGTTGCGGCGCAGCTGCGGTTCGAGGGCGCCGATGAAGTTGACGATCCCGACGCGGTCGCCGAGCGCGCCCGCCATCAGCACCGACGTCTGCCCGAACGCGATGACGGGGATGTCGACCAGCGTCCGGACCTCCTCGTAGGCGGTGTCGGGGATCGTCGCGATGAGGAACGCGTCGTAGCCCTCGTCCTGCGCGCGGAGCGCCGCGTGCGCGAACTGCTCCCGGTGCAGCCCCGCGAGGTAGGCGTAGCCGATGTGCGTCCCCGGATAGTCGGACGGGTACGTGCCCGGCTTCATCCCGTGGAAGTCGATCTCGGTGCCGGGCGCCGCCTGCGACCGCAGGTGGCGGGCCAGCGCGTCCCGGTAGTGCGGGACGTCGTCCAGGACGGTGAACGACTGGTGCCAGATCCGCATGGTCACGCCCCTGCCGCGCGGGCCGCGGCGTTGGCGCCCGCGATCCGGCCGAACGTCGCGCCGCGCAGCACGGACGTGGAGCCGGTGTAGTTGGAGTAGTACAGCCCGGTCAGCTCCCCCGCCGCGTACAGGCCGGGCATGGGACGGCCGTCGCGGTCGACGACCTCGGCGGCGGACGTGGTCTTGAGCCCGCCGAAGCTGAACACGTTCGCCGCCATGATCGGGTAGGCGGCGAACGGCCCGTCCGCGATGGGCCGCGCCCAGTTCGACTTCGGCGGAGTGAGCCCGTCCGTCGCCAGGCCGTCCGGCTGCGTGTGGTCGAACCCGTCCGAGGGCGGGCAGGCCGCGTTGTAGGCGGCGATGGTCGCCTCCAGCTCCGCGACCGGCAGCTCCAGCCGCCGCGCCAGCTCCCCGATCGTGTCGGCGGTGACGGGCGGGACGTCGGTGCGGACACCCGCCATCAGGTTCGGGACGCCCAGCCCGCGCTGGTCGAGGATCACCCAGGCGATCCCCTCGGTCTGGGCCTGGATGGCGCGAGTCGTCCGCTCGTACCAGGCGTCCACGGTGCCGCGCGCCTCGTCCGCGAACCGCCGCCCCTCCCGGTTGACCAGCACGCCGTAGGGGAAGCAGAAGATCGCCGCCTCCGGCTCGCCGCTGCGCGGGTCGACGGGCTCGGCGTGGAACAGCGCGAAGTTCCCGGCGGTGGCGGCGCCGAGCGCCAGCGCCATCTCCAGCCCCTCGCCCTTGTTGTAGTTGCCGCCCTTGGCGACCGGGCGGCAGGTCAGCGCCCGCTCGCCGTGGTAGCGGGCCATCAGCTCGAAGTTGCCCTGGTAGCCGCCGCTGGCGAGGACGACCGCCCCCGCGAACACGGCCGGGCCGGACGGGGTGTGCGCGAACACGCCGCCGACGCCGTCCCCGGCGGGGACGAGCCGGCGGGCCGTGGTCTCGAAGTGGAACTCCACGCCGAGGTCGCGCGCCGCCTTGCCCATCGTCTCCACGATCGCGAGGCCGCCGCCGACAGGCGCCATCCGGGTCGTCGATTGCGTGAGGAACGGCGTCGGCATGAAGTCGAACCGGACGCCGTGGCCGGACATCCAGCGCAGCGTCGGCGGCGCCTGCTCCGCGAGCGTCGCGACGTAGTCGGGGTCGACGGTGTGGGTGGCGCGGTAGAGCGGGCTCTGCCGCCGCGCCGGGAGCGCCGCGTCGTTGACGATGGACGGGTCCGGGTGGCCCATGAAGTCGTCCACGAGGGCGTCCTCGAAGCCGTCGGCGACCTCGTCCGGCGACTTCATGCGCAGGAACGCCTCGGTGTGGCGGGTGTTGCCGCCGGTCTCGGCCTCCGTGGAGCGTTCGAGGACCGCGACGCGGGCGCCGGCCTCGGCCGCCGCGACGGCCGCCGACAGCCCGGCGACGCCGCCGCCGACCACGACGACGTCGTACCGGTGGGTTGGTTCGGTCATGCCGCGTCCCTTCAGAACCGCAGCTCGGCGGAGGTGGTCACGGTGCCGAACAGCGGCAGCATGTTCGTCACCGAGAACTCGTGGAAGTCGGGGCGGAACGAGGCGCACATGTCCTCGACGACCGTCACCTGGAGGCCGGAGTCGGAGGCGTGCCGCGCCGCCGACTCCACGACCAGGTTCGTCGCGACGCCGCCGAGGACGACCTCGGTGACCCCTTCGGCGGCGAGGACGTCGCGCAGCGCCGTCCCGACGAACGGGTCCACGCAGCCCTTGTCGACCACGGGCTCCCCCGCGACCGGCGCGAGCGCCTTGACGATCTGCGCCTCCGGCGAGCCGGCGAGCATCGCGCGCTGCTCCTCGTAGGGGTCGAAGCGCGGGAGCCGGTTGGTGCGCAGCCTGTAGGACGGGTCGAACGCGAGCCGCACGTGGACGACGAGCGTCCCGGCGGCGCGGGCGGCGGCCAGCACGCGCTCGGCGGTCGCGAGCACGCCGCGCTCGGCGATCTGCGCGGCGAGCGGCGGCATCCGCAGGTGCGGCCCCTCCTCGCACAGCGCGACCTGGTAGTCGAGCATGAGCAGGGCCTTCTTGGCGGCGGTCATCGGGTCTCCTTAGAGGGTTTCGGGCTACCAGGCGGACCAGCCGCCGTCGACGTACACGACCTGGCCGGTCATGTACCCGGCGGCGGGGCTCGCGAGCAGGAGCAGGGGTCCGGCGAAGTCGGTGGCGGGGTCGCCGAGGCGGCCGAGCATCGTGCGCTCGCCGAACCAGCGGAGCCGGTCGGGGTCGTCGCCGAGCGGGGCCGTCATCTGGGTGGGGTAGAAGACGCCGGGGGCGAGGCAGTTGACGTTGACGCCGTGCGGGCCGAGTTCGGCGGCCAGCGCCCGGGTCACGTTCACGACGCCCGCCTTGGACGAGTAGTACGCCGACTCCGGGACGGGCCCGACGCGTTCGGCGTAGACGGTCGTGAGGTTGACGATGCGTCCGCCGCGCCCCTGCCGGGTGAGGGCCTTGCCGGCCTCGCGTCCGACCAGCCAGGTGCCGGTGAGGTTGACCCGGACGACCCGTTCGAACTCCTCGACCGACGTCTCGTCGTAGGGCTTGCGCAGCATGACGCCCGCGGCGTTCACCACGACGTCGAGCCCGCCGTGCCCGCCGGTGACGGCGTCGATGAGGGCGGCGACGGACGCCTCGCCGGTGACGTCCACCTCGTGCGTTGTCGCGGCGCCGCAGGCCCGCGCCGTCTCGGCGAGGTCGCCGGCCCGCGACGCGAGGTCGGCGACGGCGACCGTCGCGCCCGCGTCCGCGAGCGCCCGCGCCGCGCGCTCCCCGAGGCCGCCGGCGGCGGCACCGACCACCAGGGCGACCTGGCCGGTCAGGTCGAAGGACGGCGTCACCACTCGATCTCACTCTCCTCGCTCGCGGCGCCCCGGCCGGCGATCCGGCCGAACACGCCCGCCTTGCCGATGGAGGTGCCGGTCATGTAGCCGGCACCGTGGAAGCCGCCGGTGATCTCGCCCGCCGCGTAGAGGCGCTCGATCGGCTCGCCCCACCAGTCGAGGACCCGCATGCGGGTGTCGACGGTCAGCCCGCAGTACGTCGCGAGGACGACCGTCCCGGACGGGTGCGCGTAGAACGGCGGCCGGTCGAGGGGCGTCGGCGCGCCGACCCCGCCCGACAGGTGGGCCCGGCCGAGCGGGTCGGGGCCGCCGGACTCGATCGCCGCGTTGTACTCGGCGACGGTCCGCTGCAACGAGCCCTCGGGAAGGCCGATCTCGGCCTCCAGCCCGGCGATCGTGTCGGCCGTGAGCAGCATCCCGGCGCGCTCGCGGCCCGCGAACTCGTAGATCGGCACCTCGTCGTTGGCGAGCGCCATCGTCCGGGCGTCGAACACCTGCCAGGTCGTCACGCCGGGCTGGGCGAGCGCGGCGTCGCCGATCTCCTTGTAGTTGCGCGACTCGTCCACGAACCGGCGGCCCTCGCGGTTGACGGCGATGGCGCCCTTGTAGACCGCGAGGATGCCGGTGCCGTCCTCGTCCGGATGCTCGACGTGGAAATGCCCGTAGGTGCCCTTGATGTACGGGGTGTCGCGTACCCCGGCGCCGAGCGCCATCGCCATCTTCAGGCCGTCGCCCTGGTTGCCCGCGCCGCCCTGCCGCAGCGCGTGCTCCATCTGCGGCGCGAACGTGGCGAGCAGGTCCGGGTTCATCGAGAAGCCGCCGGTGGCGAGGACGACCGCGTCCGCCAGGATCTCCCGGCCGCCGGCGAGCCGGACGCCGGTCACCCGGGAGCCGTCGTGCAGCAGCCGGTCGGCCGGGGTGTCGAGCATGATCCGCGCGCCCAGCTCGCCGGCCGCCTTGAGCAGCCGCTCCAGCATCCGGGTGGTGTCGGACGGGTGGCTGCGCGGCACCGACTGCCCCGACGCGGCATGGATCTCGCCGTACCGGACGCCGTGCCCCTTCAGCCAGCGGTACGTCTCCAGCTGGTGCTCGCAGTACAGGTCCACGAGCGCCGGGTCGTTGCGGTGCCTGCCGACGTCGAGGAGGTCCTTGCGGAGCAGGTCGACGGAGTCGGCGATGCCCTGCTCGGCCTGCTCGTCCGTCCCGGCGAAGGCGGACAGGCCCGCGGACTTCACCGTGGAGCCGCCGATGTCGCCGGTCTTCTCCAGCAGCAGCGCGTACTGCCCGGCCTCGGCGGCGGCCAGCAGCGCGGCGCACCCGGCGAGGCCCGCGCCGAGGACGAGAACGCCCACCCGCTCGGGCGGCGCACCGGTCTCGACCGGCAGGCCGGGAAGGGCGCTCACTCGAAGCTCCCGTACTCCCGGTCGAGCGCGCTCTCGGCGGCGCTGAACGCCGGAAGGTTGAACAGCTCCTGCCGCTGCGACCAGGTGGCCATCCGGTCGGCCCGGGACGCGGTCTCGCCGTGCTCCCGCAGGTGCGCGAGCGCCTCCCGGCCCGCGAGGTGCATCGAGCGCATCAGGTAGTTGGCGAACAGCACGACGCCGAAGCCCAGGCGGGCGTACTCGGCCACGTCCAGCTGCGGGGTCTTGCCGCCCTCCACGACGTTGACGAGCAGCGGGACTCCGGCCAGCTCGCGGCCGACCAGCTCCAGCTCCTCGACCGTCCGGGGCGCCTCGACGAACAGCGCGTCCGCGCCCGCCTCGGCGTAGGCGCGGCCCCGCTCGATCGCCTCGTCGATGCCGTACGCGGAGCGGGCGTCCGTCCGGGCGATGATGACGAGCCCGTCGTCCTCCCGCGCCTCGCACGCCGCCGCGATCTTGGTCTGCATGTGCCCGGACGGGATCAGCGTGTGCGCGTCGAAGTGGCCGCACCGCTTGGGCATCTCCTGGTCCTCCAGCTGGAGGCCCGCGACCCCGGCGCGCTCCAGCAGCCGGACGGTCCGCATCGCCGACAGCGGCCCCCCGTAGCCGGTGTCGGCGTCGCAGATCAGCGGGACGCGGACGGCCTCCGCGAGCCGCCCGGCGTGGTCGGCGACCTCGGCCTGCGAGACGAGCCCGATGTCGGGGAGCCCGTACCCGGCGTTGGCGAGCCCGGCGCCGGTCGCGTAGACGGCGGCGAATCCGGCCTCCTCGACGAGCCGGGCGCCGAGCGCGTCGGTCGCGCCGGGCAGCACCAGCGGCTCGATCGCCGCACCCGGCGCGGCGGGCGTGGCGGCGGCCAGCGC